>NZ_JBMVQX010000006.1:0-146602 GCF_050522745.1 Myroides sp. C15-4
AAAATAGATTGCAAATCGAACTGTTCAGAAGAAGATCACGCGATCAACAGACGAAGTGAGTTTGTCATCATTAAATAGTTAAAGTATTTAAGTTTAGTATATTTTAAGAAGCCCTTACCATATCGGTAAGGGCTTTTTTTGTACCTTAGTTTAAATTTGTTGGCACATTATTTGAATAACAACAAATGTTTAACTTAAAAAGTGGACAAAATGAAGTTTTTATATTATATGATCGTTGCTTTGTTTTTTGGTTTTGTTACGCAAGTGCAAGCCCAAAGAGCGGTGGTAACTGCTACTAATTATGACATTAGTGATAACTTAGATTTACAAGCAGTTGCTTCTATATTCGGGGATTCAAAAGATCTAGAAGATTTTGAATACCGTCTGAACGACCCTAGTTTGCGTATCAATAACCTCGATTTGAATAAGGATGGGTACGTAGACTATTTGAGAGTAATCGAAGTAACAGAAGGAAATACTCACTTGATCGTGATTCAAGCCGTTTTAGGACGCGATATGTATCAAGATGTGGCAACAATTGAAGTAGAGAAAAATAAGCGCCGTAATCAAGTGTCTGTTCAAATTGTAGGTAATAGTTATCTCTATGGACCAAACTATATTTATGAACCAGTTTATGTCGTAACACCACCTGTATTTAGTTTATTCTGGGGAGTTTCCTACCGTCCGTATTACTCGTCTTGGTATTGGGGTTATTATCCATCGTATTACTCGTACTATACGCCTTATCCAACGGCAACCTATGTCGTTCATGTACACAATCACATTAATTACAGCAATCGTTATGTGTATACCAATAATCACTACAGCAGTAATTCAAGATCTATGTACAGCGAGGTAAGAAAAGATTATTACGAACGATCAAACCCAAATAACTCATTTTATGTGCGAAATAACGGTTATTCTAATAGCCGTGATTTAGCAGAGGCTAGATCATCGTACACCAAAGAAACAAGTAATTATTCTCGAGGAAACAACAATACTTCAACGAGTAACTCAACACGTGATATCAATCGTGTGGATAATAGCAACTATTACTCAAGAAGTACAACCACGTCTAATGGAACGGATTCATATAAACGTGGCGAAGCGATAAACGGAACGAATAACACAACAGATAATTCAAATTCAGGCTATTATTCACGTAGCGCTAATTCGTCAGGAAATAGCAATTCCAATACAGGAAATTATTCACGCAGTTCAGGTACGTCAACTAGTTCATCAGGAACAACAAATTCAAATTCAGGATACTATTCTCGTAGTTCGGGCTCATCTAGTAATGTGGGTAGTAGCAATTCAGGCAGTAGCTCTAATTACTCCCGTAGTGCAGGCTCATCTAGTAGTTCGGGAAGTAGTAGCCCAAGTTATTCGCGTAGCTCATCGAATTACAGCTCAGGAAGTAGCAGCAGTCCAAGCTATTCGCGTAGTTCATCGAATTACAGCTCAGGAAGTAGCAGCAGTCCAAGTTACTCGCGTAGTTCCTCAAATTACAGTTCAGGAAGTAGTAGTCCGAGTTATTCCCGTAGTTCTTCAGGATCAAGTTCAAGTTCAAGAAGTAGCAGTGGATCATCGTCTTCCTCTTATTCAAGAAGTAGATAAGCAAAAAACATATAAAAAAAGAGCAAGTGATAAACTTGCTCTTTTTTTAGTTATATAATTCGTTTAGTAGCTTTGCTAAACGAAGACCTCCTTTTAAAAGTTGTTCTTCAACAGTGTCTTTAAAGTCGAAGTGGTAGCGGTAGCTTAGACTTTCATTCTCTTCAGCGCTGTTGTAAATCGTGTTAGCCGAAGTATACGAATCGAAAATCCAATCTTCTAATGTACCAGAAACTAAAGCCGTATTGTGTTTTTTGCCGTGAACGTCAAGTACAGTAGCATATTCGGTATAGCTGTATTTATCAAAATCTACTAAAGCAGAGTCCCAAAGGCTGTGTAAGTTCGTTGATTTTCTAAACCATTCTACTTTAATTCTGTTTCCTCCTAAATCTTCTGATCGTCCGATGTGAAGCGGTTGATGTGCATCGCCAATAATGTGAATTAAGAAGTACAATTTTTGTTGTTTCTCTTCTAAAGTAAGGGTATTATTTTTCAATTCCTCCATCAAAACCAAGGCGCGTTTGTATAAGTTTTCATCTGTAGAATTAGCCAATTCCTGATCAAAAGCAGCCCGACTTAAGTTACCAGGCATGTTTAGATAATGCCAGCTGTCGGCAAACTTCCAAGTAGGATCTGATTTAATAAAATCAGGCCAATTCGCCCAATAAGCCAATTGTTGGTTACCGATGATCTTTTGTAATTCTTTTTTAGCTTTTTTGTTTAGGTTTCTTTCTGCTATTTCAGCAATAACGCGATGCCCTGTGGTTCCCCAAGCAAAGATCGCACTAGTTTGTAACAGACAAAAAGTAAGCGCTAAACCAAATAAAATTTTTTTCATTGTTTGTTTTTAGTATTAATTAAAAAGAGCTTTTAACTCTGTTGCGTCGCTTGGTTTCATTTTCCCAGCGAGAACTAAGCTCAATTGTTTTCTTCTTAAAGCGGCTTCAAAACGTTGATGTTCTAGCTCTGTTTCTGTGATTAATTCAGGAACAGGAACAGGATTTCCCATATCATCAACAGCAACGAAGGTATAAATGGCTTCATTGGCTTTGGTCTTGCTCCCCGATTCGCGATCTTCAATCCAAACATCGATATAGATTTCCATAGAAGAAGTAAAGGCTCTTGATATTTTTGCCTCTATCGTTACGACACTTCCCAAAGGAATAGGCTTATTAAAAGCAACGTGATTCACTGATGCAGTTACGCAAATTCTTCTCGAGTGCCTTCTCGCAGCAATCCCCGCAGCTCTGTCCATACGCGCTAATAATTCTCCTCCAAACATGTTGTTTAAAGGATTTGTTTCTCCAGGGAGAACTAAATCGCTCATGATAGTAGCTGATTCAGATACTAATTTTGCCTTCATAAAGAATATATTTTTGACAAAGATAACGACAAAGCAAAAAAAAACCGAACGTTTTGCGTTCGGTTACTATATTTAACGTATTATTTAATAAAGATCCATGCGTCTTTATTTGTAGTACGGTGAATTTCTTTTAAAGCGTCTTTGGCTTCCTCATGTGTTGCATAACTTGCATATAATACGGGATACATCCCATATTTGGTACGTCCTAAGAAAGAAGCTTGTTCAAAGCCTTTCCCCTTTAATAGATCCACTTCGATTGCTGCGTTTTCCTCACTGCGAAAAGCTGCAGCTACTAAGTGATAAGGAGTCGCAAGAACTGTGGTTTCGTCTTTTACAGGTAGGGCAATCGCATCACTAGTAGGTTCAATGATGAAGGTCGCTTGTTGAATTTTATTTTGTAGTTGTGATTGTACATTGTTTTCAATTGAAAGTGTCTGGTCATTGACATAAGCTGTATAGCCATTTTGCACTAAAACACTTCCAATACCCGCAACAAGTACTAAAACAGAAGCATACTTAAAGAAAGAAGCTGTTCGTCTTGTTTTTACTGGTGTTGGGTGTAGCGCAACTACTTGTGGAGCTGCTTCAGCTGTTCGGGCAATTGCAGGCGCGCCAACAGAAGATAGACCGAAAGAAGTCGCCAAGTAATTTTGATTTTGAATCGGATCAAATTGCAAACTCTTCTCCTCATTATAGCTAAATACTCCAATTGATTCTAAGTTTAAAGAATCAAAAGAAGTTAAGGTACTATGCCAATCAGCTACCATATTTTGAATGCGCATAACGGCTTCCTCATACGAAATACGTTCTTGCGTCGCCAAGTGATTTGCTAATAATCCATCATTGTTTACGATATTTCTATTAAAAGAAATTCGCTTTTGAGGCGGAAAAAAAAGTTGTTTTTCAGCATCGTAAAAAGACGATTGGATTTCAGTGATAAAAGCACCAAAACCTGGAACAATAACGCAGGGATAGCGATATAATAAGGCTGATATGTATTGAGTCATCTTCATACTACAAAATTAGTCTAAACCAATCGGTTAGCAAATAATAAACTAGTTTTTTTTATTAACAATTCACAAAAGAATATGAGCTTGTTAAGTATTTGGTACTGAATGGTTAGGTTTTTGATATTGATAAGACTAAGATAAGTAATTTAAATTAATTAACATAGTTTTAATGAAGGAGGAAGATTTGTTTTATACGTTAGCGTTGACCAGAGTGAATGGGGTAGGACCGATTACAGGCAAGCGATTGATTGAAAGTTTTAGTTCAGCTAGGAGCGTATTCAAGGCTACGACAGACGAGTGGCGAAGCAAGAGCGTATCAGAGGTGTTAATTAAGAATTTACAAGAGAAGAGCGTTTTGACATGGGCAGAAAAGGAACTCAAGCAGATGCAGAAGCACAGTATTCAGCCTCTATTTTATCAAGCACCGACCTATCCTTTTTATCTGAAGCAATGTGATGATGCTCCACTGTTGCTTTTTTGTAAGAGTAACCAAGAACTTAACTGGACGTCTCGTCCAATCGTTAGCTTAGTGGGTACGCGAACGCCTACGCAAAGGGGGTTGGCCTTTTGTACGCAATTTATGGAGGCAGTTCATTCGTTTAATCCTATTATAATCAGTGGATTGGCTTATGGGATAGATGCCTGTGTACACCGGGAAGCCTTAGCCTTTGGATTAGATACCTTTGGGATTCTTGGACATGGTTTACACCGCATATATCCAGCAATTCACGCAAAATTGGCCAAACAGATGTTAGAACAAGGAGGACTGTTGACGGAGTTTGCTATACAAGGAAAAATAGAGCGTGAAAATTTTGTGCAACGCAATCGCATTGTGGCGGGGATTAGTCAAGCAACTGTAGTTGTTGAAAGTGCTCTAAAGGGCGGTTCTATGAGTTCTATCGCCTTTGCCAATGAGTATAATCGCGATGCTTTTGCCCTTCCAGGTCGTGTGGATGATTTGATGAGTCAAGGATGTAATGAATTGATTCGAACGCATCGCGCTCAGCTTTTACAACATCCAGCTGAATTGATAGAAGTATTGAATTGGAATCAAACCGCGCGAAAACCGAAAATTATTCAACCTCAATTATTTGTGAATCTTGAGGAAGATGAACAGTGTGTTTTTGATTATTTGTGTGGTGTAGAACGCGAGCTTATTGATGTAATTGCTTTAGCGTGTAAGTTGCCCATCTATAAAGTGAGTACATTGTTGTTACAATTAGAATTACAGGGCTTGGTTAAGCCCTTGCCTGGAAAGTATTTTGAACGCATCGGATAAAGTAAAAGCGGGCATCCTGTTTGAATGCCCGCTTTTGTTTTATTTTACGGTGTTATAGCCTAGTTTTTCTCTTACTCGATTTAGTGTCGCATTGGCAACTTCTCCTGCTTTTGCAGCGCCTATCGCTAATAAGCGATCTACTTCTTCTAAGTTATTGATATAGTAGTCGTACTTTTCTCTTATTCCTTGGTATTTCTCCACGATTAGTTCGTATAGCTCTTGTTTCGCATGTCCATAACCGTAGTTCCCTCCTTCGTATTTAGCACGCATTTGCGCATTTTGCTCTGGAGTAGCCAATAGCTTGTAAATCGTATACACATTGCAAGTGTCTGGATTTTTGGGTTCTTCAAGCGGGGTGCTATCCGTCTCAATACTCATTACTTGTTTGCGAAGTGTTTTATCGTTTTCGAAAATATTGATAATGTTATTTCTGGATTTACTCATTTTATTACCATCTAATCCAGGTACAATCATTACCTCTTCTGAAATTTTTGCATCGGGTAAAACAAAGGTTTCCCCCATTTGATGATTAAATCGAGCGGCTACATCACGGGTAATTTCTAGGTGTTGTAACTGATCTTTTCCTACAGGAACAAAATTAGCATCATACAATAAAATATCCGCAGCCATGAGCATAGGATAGGTAAATAATCCTGCGTTAACATCAGAAAGCACTTCCGCTTTGTCTTTGAAAGAGTGTGCTAATGTTAAACGTTGGAAAGGAAAAAAGCAACTTAAGTACCAACTTAGCTCAGTCGTTTGCGGTACGTCGGACTGGCGGTAAAAAGTTACATGATTAACATCTAAACCACAAGCAAGCCAAGTAGCCGCAACACTATAGGTGTTTTCCTGTAATGTTTTTGCATCTTTTATTTGCGTTGCTGAATGTAAATTCGCAATAAATATAAAAGACTCATTCTCTTTGTTGTTGGCCATTTCTACTGCAGGTAGAATTGCGCCTAAGAGATTCCCTAAGTGTGGAGTTCCTGTACTTTGAACTCCTGTTAGAATTTTAGCCATTGCGTGTTTGTATATATAATAACAACAAAGATAGCGTTTTTGGAAGTACTGTTATTTCTTTTTTTCTTTTTCCTTGGTTTAACATCCCTTTATTTTTTATTTTTGAAGGACTTCATGCAATATTAAAATGCATTGTTTAATGAAATATATTCGCACCTTTTTCAGCGTATTATGGCGTTCGTGGTTTTATCTGTGGATGCTTATCGTAATCCTGTTGTTGTCTCCTTTGCTTTTAGCAACTATTTGGTCTGATTCGACCTACCCTACTTTTTTTAAAGTGGCGCGTTTATGGGCGAAGTTGACGTTTTACGGGATGGGGATGTCGATTGAGATTGAATCTGCTTATGCCCTAGAAAAAGGCAAAAGTTATATGTTTATTGCCAACCATACCTCAATGATGGATATCATGATGATGTTGATCTTAGTTAAAGACAATCCTTTTGTTTTTGTGGGTAAAAAGGAGTTGGCTAAGTTGCCAATCTTTGGTTTTTTCTACAAGAAGACTTGTATCTTGGTGGATCGAAAGGATTCGAAGAGCAGATATCAGGTGTTTGAAAGTGCGCAAAAGAAGTTGAACAAAGGATTGAGTATTTGTATTTTTCCTGAAGGAGGCGTTCCTGATGATCGAAGGGTGGTGCTTGATAGTTTTAAAGATGGTGCTTTTCGCTTGGCTATTGATCATCAGATTCCAATTGTACCTATTGCGATAGGGTATTTAAAATACTATTTCCCCTTTCAATGGGGGATCGGAAAACCAGGCAATGTACCCGTTGTAATTCTACCACCAATTATTACTGCAGGTTGTAGCCAAGAAAATAAAAAAGACCTTAAAGATAAAGCCCATCAAGCGGTTTGGGAACAAGTTTTCTCTTGGGAAGAAAATCGAACTAAAAAGGAAATTAATTCAATAGTAAATTCGTGATTTTTACTATATAAACCTATTTTGGTATTTTTTTTGTTTAAACAGCAGGTGTGATTAAACAGCATACCATGCAAATTAGATTTTTTTTACAACGCCTTTTTATTCAATGCTTTTGGCTTAATATGCCTATTTTACTAAGTTGGGGGCTTTTCTTCTTGTTGCGTGATACTATTTGGAGCGCCTATGCGATCGTTTATACGTATTATTTTTTGCAAGTGTATATTGGTTTGTATTTGTGTATCCTATGCTATCAGTGGAGTACAAGTAAGAAGAAAGAAATTCAATGGGCAGATTGGATCAGTTTGGTTGTATTGGTCTGTGGAGCTTATATATCCTCTTGGGCGGTGTTACTCTTCTATTAAATAAAAAAGCCTCAAAACGAATGTGATGAGGCCCTTTTAAGATCAAGCATGTTTTATTGTGCTTCTCTATTTTTGATTTCTTCTTTAATTTTTTGTTCTAACTCGTCCATTAGTTCTGGATTGTCTTTAATCAAAGATTTAACAGCATCTCTACCTTGCCCTAATTTTGTATCTCCATAGCTAAACCAAGAACCGCTTTTCTTCACGATTTCATAATCTACAGCTAAGTCTAGTACTTCACCAACTTTAGAAATACCTTCTCCATACATAATGTCAAATTCGGCAGTACGGAAAGGAGGTGCAACTTTATTTTTTACAATTTTTACTTTAGTACGGTTACCAATTACATTTTCACCATCCTTAATTTGCGTAGAACGACGAATGTCAATACGTACAGAAGCGTAGAATTTTAAGGCGTTACCCCCAGTTGTTGTTTCAGGACTTCCGAACATTACACCAATTTTATCGCGTAATTGGTTAATGAAGAACACCGTACAATTTGTTTTACTAATGGTTGATGTTAACTTTCTCAACGCTTGAGACATCAAACGCGCGTGTAATCCCATTTTAGAATCACCCATATCACCTTCGATTTCCCCTTTTGGAGTTAATGCCGCAACAGAGTCAATAACAACGATGTCGATCGCACCTGAACGAATTAAGTTTTCCGCAATTTCTAATGCTTGTTCCCCATTATCTGGTTGAGAAATAATTAAATTGTCAATGTCAACACCTAATTTCTGAGCATAAAAACGATCGAAGGCATGCTCTGCATCAATAAATGCCGCAATTCCTCCTGCTTTTTGCGCTTCAGCAATCGCATGTAATGTTAGGGTTGTCTTTCCTGATGATTCAGGACCATAAATTTCAATAATTCTTCCTTTCGGATATCCACTTACACCTAAAGCTAAGTCTACACCTAGTGAACCAGAAGAGATGACTTCAACTTCTTCCACAGCTGTATCTCCCAATTTCATTACCGTTCCTTTTCCGTAGGTTTTGTCTAATTTATCTAATGTTAGCTGTAAGGCTTTTAATTTAGCTTCTTTATCTGCACTCATTTTTTTTGAAGTATTGATTCTTAACTGATGTAAAAATAAGATAAAAATACCATAGATTATTGCTTGATATAAAGAATGCTACAAATTGTAGCAAAAAAAGTTATTTTGATTGCTCGAAAAAATCATCTTCACTGAGCCAAGCCCAATAACCTGCTGTAAAAAAAAACAATCACAAGGCGTAGGAGAGGTGAAATAGTTAAAATTTGTACTAATTCTCCTTGATTTAACGTGTTGTTTTTTTAATAGATCCGCATTCCTACTAGAAAAAAAATAAAAATACACCTTTAAAAATTAATAATTAATTACAAAGCAGGGCTTTGCTTGTAAATTTCACATTGAATTTGAAGTTCGTATGGTCTTAGTTTATACCTTTGTAACAACAAAAAATGTAAAAAAATTGAGCTTAGACAATTTAGTTACTTAAAAAATAATTTGAGATGTCACAATCGAAAACCACGCATTTAGACCGCGTAACCTTAGGAACCTTATTAGTCACACTTGGAATTATTTATGGCGATATAGGAACCTCTCCTCTTTATGTAATGAAGGCGATTATGGGACGTGCAGTTATTCGTGAAGAAGTTGTTTTAGGTGCCATTTCTTGTGTTTTTTGGACGTTAACCTTACAAACGACAGTTAAATATGTCTTTCTTACTTTAAAAGCAGATAACAACGGAGAAGGAGGAATCTTTTCGCTCTTTACCTTGGTGAAAAAGCTCAAGAAGCCCTGGCTTATCGTACCTGCGATTATCGGAGGAAGTGCTTTATTAGCCGATGGGATTATAACACCACCTATTTCTATTTCCTCTGCCGTAGAGGGATTGAAAATATACAAACCAGAGCTGGCTACGATTCCCATTGTTATTGGAATATTGATGGGTATTTTCTTTATTCAACAATTTGGGACACGCACCATCGGAAAGTTTTTTGGTCCTATGATGATGATTTGGTTCTTGATGCTAGGTGTGTTGGGATTTAGTCACTTAATTGATAATTTAAGTGTGCTGAGAGCCTTAAATCCATACTATGCGTTTCACCTGTTGACCATTCATTCCGAAGGATATTTGGTGCTGGGATTTGTGTTTTTATGTACCACGGGAGCCGAGGCTTTGTACAGCGATTTAGGACATTGTGGAATAAAAAACATCCGTATTAGCTGGGTGTTTGTCAAAACGATGTTGGTATTGAGTTACTTTGGACAAGGGGCTTTGTTGATCGAACATGCAGGTAAAACGCTAGTGGATTTAACTCCAAATTCGGATCAGCCAGCCAATCCTTTTTATTTGGTCATGCCTGACTGGTTTTTGCCTTTTGGAATTGGTATCGCAACTCTAGCTGCTGTCATCGCTTCTCAAGCCTTGATCAGCGGATCATTTACCTTGATTAACGAAGCGATTCGCCTGAATTTATGGCCTAAAATACGCGTGAAATTTCCTACGAATATACGCGGACAATTGTATATACCTTCTGTAAACTTTTTGCTATTTATCGGCTGTGTTTTTGTGGTTTTACACTTTAGAGAATCTGGAAATATGGAGGCTGCCTATGGGTTGGCCATTACGTTGTGTATGATTATGACTACTATTTTGTTAGGCTATTTCATGGTGTTAAAACGCGTACCACTGATTTTGATTATTTTGGTGGAAATCGTCTACCTAACTATTGAAGTCTCGTTTTTTATCTCCAATGTACAGAAGTTCTCCCATGGTGGTTACGTTACGGTGTTTATCGCGGGAATCTTAGCTGCAGTGATGACCGTTAATTACCTCGGAAAGAAAATCAGACGCAATTATACCGATTTAGTGAATATCGTCGATTATCAAGAGATCTTAACCGATTTGAGTCAGGATCAAACCATGCCCAAATACGTGACAAACTTAGTGTATTTAACCAATGCCTATAACCCATCTAAAGTGGAGTATAAAGCAATGTTCTCCATTATCAATCGCCGTCCAAAACGCGCAGATAATTATTGGTTTGTGCACGTTAATGTGGTTGATGAACCCTATAAACTAGAATATAAAGTCGTCAAATACGGGGCGAATCAAAATATTTTACGCGTCGACTTCTATCTGGGCTTCCGCAACGAACAACGAATCAATGTATTGATGAAGCAAGTTGTTACTGAATTAATGCATCAAGGCGAAATTGATATTACAACCCGTTATGAATCCCTGCATAAAATTGATGCCATTGGTGATTTTGAGTATGTACTCATTGAAAAAGAGTTGTCGTATGATAACGATTTACCAATGAAAGAGAAAATTATTCTCGACCTCTATGATTTCTTGAAAAAGATATCACTCTCAGAAGAAAAGGCCTTCGGTTTGGATAGTAGTGCCGTAAAAGTGGAGCGTTTTCCACTGATTATTAATCCTATTGAAGACTTACCTTTGAAGCGTTTAGAATAAAAAGGTATAATTTTATAAAGAGCTGATGTATAGTGATATACGTCAGTTTTTTGTTTTAGGGTATTTGTTTTTTAAATCAAAAGCGTATCTTTGCATCTTGAAATTCTTCCATTTAGAATTTCATTTCGTTTTTTTATTTATTCTACACTTAAATTTATATAGCATGCAACTGTATAACACATTAAGCGCAGAAGAAAGAGCAGAACTTATTGAACAAGCCGGGGAAAACCGCTTGACTTTGTCTTTCTATGCGTATGCCAAAATCGAAAACCCACAACAATTTAGAGATGATTTATTCTTAGCATGGAATGCGTTAGACGCCCTTGGTCGTACTTACGTCGCTCATGAGGGGATCAATGCACAAATGTCTGTACCTGCCTCGAAATTCGAAGCATTTAGAGACACCTTAGAAGCCTATGATTTCATGAAGGGTATTCGCCTCAATGTTGCTGTGGAACAGGATGACTTATCCTTCTTAAAGCTAACTGTAAAAGTTAGAAATAAAATTGTTGCCGACGGATTGAATGATGATACGTTTGACGTAACCAATAAAGGAATCCACTTAAAAGCCAATGAATTTAACGACTTATTGGAAGATCCCAATACGATTGTTGTAGATTTCCGCAATCACTATGAGAGTGAAGTAGGACATTTCGTGGGGGCCATTACACCTGATGTGGATACGTTTCGCGAGTCTTTGCCGATTATCAAAGATCAGTTGGAAGAAATCAAAGAGGAGAAAAACCTGTTGATGTATTGTACGGGAGGAATTCGCTGTGAAAAAGCATCGGCTTATTTCAAGCACCACGGCTTTAAGAATGTGTACCAATTAGAAGGAGGAATCATTGAGTATACCCGTCAAGTGAAAGCCGAAGGATTAGAGAGTAAATTCATTGGAAAGAACTTTGTATTCGATCACCGTTTGGGTGAGCGTATTACGGATGATGTGATTGCCAACTGCCACCAATGCGGAAAACCTTGTGATGTACACGTAAATTGTGCAAACGAAGCGTGCCATTTGTTATTTATCCAATGTGATGAATGTGCTGAAACGATGCATGGTTGTTGTTCGAATGCGTGTTTAGAGGTGATTCAACTGCCTGTTGAAGAGCAAAAAGCACTGAGAAAAGGCGTCCAAAAAGGGAATTTAATCTTCAAAAAAGGGCGTTCAGAGTCTTTAAAATTCAAGAAAGACGTGGATGGAACAGCTGAAATTCAACCAGTGAAGGTGAGTACAGTGACTCAAATTCGCAAAAAACAAGCAGAGCGCAAGCAACTTGTGGGAACAGTTCAACACTATTTTACCAAAGCGGGTGTGGGACAATTTGAGATGGAAAAAGCGGTACAATTGGGCGATAAGATTGCCATTATAGGACCAACAACAGGAGATGAGCGTTTAGTGTTAGAGAAAATGTTGGTGAATGGACAAGAAGTTGCTGTGGCAAATGTGGGTGATCGCATGACAATGGAATTAAACTTCCGCGTGCGTAAAAACGATCAAATTTTTAAAATTTTAGATTAAAAATAGATAAGCTATGACAGTTTCAGGAAGAGTTGAATTGATGGCTCCCGCTGGAAACTTCGAATCATTGCAAGCTGCAATTGACAACGGAGCGGATTCAGTGTACTTTGGAGTAGATCAATTGAATATGCGCGCGCGTTCAACGGTAAATTTCTCCGTAGATGATTTACCCGAAATAGCCCGACGTTGCCAAGAAAAGAATGTACGTACCTATTTGACATTGAATACGATTATTTACGATCACGATTTGTCAGTAGTTAAAACATTGCTCAACAAGGCAAAAGAGGCGGGGTTAACCGCAGTAATTGCTTCGGATCAAGCGGTAATTGCTTCGGCAAGAGCCATTGGTTTGGAAGTACATATCTCGACCCAATTGAACGTGACTAATATTGAAACTGTTAAGTTTTATAGCTTATTTGCCGATACAATTGTCTTGTCGCGCGAATTGAGCTTACGTCAAGTAAAAAAGATCACCGAAGCCATTGAGCGCGAACAGGTAAAAGGACCTGCTGGGAACTTGGTCGAAATTGAAATTTTCGGACATGGTGCTTTGTGTATGGCGGTATCTGGAAAATGTTACTTGAGCTTACATTCCCATAATTCATCGGCAAATCGAGGAGCATGCAAACAAAATTGCCGTAAAAAGTATACGGTTATTGATCAAGAAAGCGGGTTTGAAATCGAGATTGACAATGAATATATGATGTCTCCTAAAGATTTGTGTACCATTGATTTCTTGGATCAAGTGATTGATGCTGGAGCAAAGGTCTTGAAAATAGAAGGAAGAGGAAGAGCACCGGAATATGTGGCTACTGTGATTCGCACGTACAGAGAAGCCATCGATGCCATTGCAGCGGGTACCTATAGCAAGGAAAAAGTAAGCGAATGGATGGCAGCACTAGAAACAGTGTATAACCGCGGATTTTGGAGCGGATATTACCTTGGCCAAAAATTAGGGGAATGGAGTGATAATCCCGGTAGTAATGCAACACAGAAAAAAGTATATGTCGGTAAGGCAGCACACTATTTTCAAAAAGCATCGATTGGGGAATTCAAAATTGAAGCCTATGACATAAAAGTAGGCGATCGAATTTTGATCACAGGCCCAAGTACAGGAGCACAAGAATTAACCGTGGAAGAATTATTTGTCAACGAACAAGCAGCGGAAAAAGCTACCAAAGGAGATGATTGCACCTTAAAACTGCCATTCCGCGTGCGACTATCAGATAAAATGTATAAAATAGTAAGCAACGAATGATTGTAGTTACCTTACAACGCGATAAGTGTATTGGATGCAATTACTGTGTTGAAGTGGCACCCCAACAATTTCAAATGTCTAAAAAAGACGGAAAAACCGTTTTGTTAAAGGCTGTAAATAACAAGGGATTTCATACGGTAAAGTCGCCAGATTATACGATATTAGAGGCTTGTGAACAAGCAGAGAAAATATGTCCCGTACATATTATTACCGTTAAAGAAGTCTAAAGATGAATAGGAAAATATATTATTTGAGTACTTGTGATACTTGTAAACGCATTTTGAAAGAAATGCCCCAGGTAGAAGGGTTTGAATTACAAGATATTAAAAAAGATCCTGTTACAGCACAACAGTTGGCAACGATGTATGCTGCTGTAGGCAGTTATGAAAAACTCTTTAATAAAAGAGCACAGCTGTATAAATCGCGTGGATTGAAAGATCAAAACTTGCAAGAGGAAGATTATAAAAACCTAATTTTAGAACAGTATACCTTTTTAAACCGGCCAGTTATCTTTATTGATAGAGCTGTTTTTGTCGGAAATAGCAAAAAAGTACTTGAAGAAGCCTATACACAGGCTGAAAAATAAAGAAAGTCGAAGTTAAACTTCGACTTTTTTGTGTTTAAAACTTGTTGATTATTAAAAGGTTGTAGTTTTTTATTCTTTTTTTTTAAAAAAAGATGTGACCAAATAGCGTCTATAATGTCTTAATAATGAAAAAGGGAATAATTGCTATGAGATTTTTCAGGTTTTAATAAGAAAAAGAAAAAAAAGTTACACTATACTGGTTTGGATTTTTAATTGTTTATTAAGGGGTTCAATCAGAAAGAAGAGCCGGTATAGTTCTTTTTACTAAAGATGAAGAATTGCTATTGAAAAAGAACATTTTTATTTCATAATAGAGTGAAGTTGGTTAAGACTTAACGTAGTTGAAAATGATTGGTTTGTTTTTAAAAAAGTTACAGTTAAGTACAACGTTGGTTTGAAAAGGAAAGCTTAGGCTTTCCTTTTTTTGTTTACGGTGAACCGTAAACAGTTAACGGTCTACTGTTCACCATTTTTTATTACCTTTGCAGTCATTATCTAGAAGAATATGATACATTCAATGACAGGGTTTGGTAAAGCATGCTTGCAATTACCCACAAAAAAAATTACGATCGAAGTAAAGTCACTTAATAGCAAGAACTTAGATTTAAACGTGCGTTTGCCTTTAAGTTATAGAGAAAAAGAGTTGACTTTGCGCAATCAGATTGCTCAGGAGTTGGAGCGCGGAAAAGTAGATTTCTCTCTTTTCTGTGAAATTACGGCAGAAGAGACTTCGAGTAAAATCAACGGCCCTATTGTCTTGGCTTATATTGGGCAAATGAAGGCGATTATTCCAAATGCAGACGAAACTGAATTGATGAAGATGGCTGTGCGTATGCCTGATGCATTAAAGGTAGAGCGTAATGATTTTGATGAAGAAGAATGGAAGGATATTGAAGTGGTAATTAACGAAGCGATTCAAAGTATGAAAGGATTTCGTTTGAGCGAAGGCCAGTCGTTAGAAAACGATTTTAAAGCGCGTATTGCCAATATTTTTTCCTACATGGAACAAGTATCGCTTTTAGATAAAGAACGCATTGTAAGCGTAAAGGAACGCCTTCGAAATAATTTGAATGAATTGCAATTGACGATTGATGAAAATCGATTCGAACAGGAGGTTATTTACTATTTAGAAAAGCTGGATATTACCGAAGAAAAGGTGCGTTTAGCTAAACACTTAGACTATTTCTTGGAAACCTTAAATGGCAGCGAAGCAAATGGTAGAAAACTAGGTTTTATTGCACAAGAAATGGGAAGAGAGATTAATACGATGGGCTCTAAATCCAATCATGCAGAGATGCAACAAATTGTGGTGCGCATGAAAGATGAATTAGAGAAGATTAAAGAGCAAGTATTAAACGTATTATAACGACAACATAAGACCATATGAATAAGGGAAAATTAATCGTTTTTTCAGCGCCTTCTGGATCGGGAAAAACGACAATTGTACGCCATCTATTAGCACAAGCAGATCTAAATTTAGACTTTTCTATTTCCTGTACTTCTCGTGAGCCTAGAACAGGTGAAGAGCATGGAAAAGACTACTATTTTATTTCGTTGGAGGATTTTAAGACACACATCAAAAACGATGATTTTTTAGAGTGGGAAGAGGTCTACCGCGATAATTTTTATGGAACATTGAAAGCAGAGGTTGAGCGTATTTGGGCTTTGGGAAAAAATGTTATTTTCGATATTGATGTAGCTGGTGGATTGCGAATCAAACGCAAATTTCCAGAAGAAACTTTAGCTGTTTTCGTAAAACCACCAAGTATTGATGAGCTGAAAATTCGCTTAAAAAAGCGTTCAACCGAAAGTGAAGATAAAATTAATATGCGCATTGCAAAGGCTTCTGTTGAATTGGCAACAGCCCCTCAATTCGATATTATTATAAAAAATTACGACTTAGATACTGCAAAAGCAGAAGCTAGTCAGTTGGTTCGCGATTTCGTAAAATAGTAGAAGATGAAAGTTGGTTTGTATTTTGGGACCTTTAATCCCGTGCACATTGGGCATGTGGTTATTGCTAATCACATGGTGCAATACAGTGAGTTAGATGAGGTTTGGATGGTGGTGACTCCTCACAATCCCTTGAAAAAGAAAAAGGGCTTGCTTGAAGACTTTCACCGGATTCACTTAGTGAATCTTGCTACCGCAGATTACGACTATCTACGACCTTCGGATATTGAGTTTAATTTACCCCAACCCAACTATACGGTAAATACCATGGCGTATTTACAAGAGCGCTTTCCCAAACACGAATTCGCTCTGATTATGGGAGAGGATAACCTAGATTCCTTTCCGAAATGGAAGAATTATGAGGTCTTGCTCCATACATATAAGATTTACGTTTATCCGCGTATTGATCACAGTCGAGTAGAACCAAGTCCTTTAATGCAACATCCTAATATTGTTGTTGTAGATAATGCTCCAATCATGGAGATTTCGGCTACCTTTATTCGAGAAGGAATCAAAGCAGGTAAAAATATGCAACCCTTATTAGATAAAGAGGTGTGGAAATACATCGACCACAATCTCTTTTATAAAAAATAAGAAGGAGATAGAACCAGAAAAAACAAATAAAAAGAGCTGTTTTACAGCTCTTTTTATTTGTTTTTTCTTTTTGTTAGTAGGACTGGGTATAAATTGTTAGTCTTAGACCAAAAGAGGTGGTTTTTTGTAGAGAATACAATAGAATGAAGTAAAAGAGAAAGAACTATAACGAATTGTTTTACAGTTTTTCAATTGTTTGCATTAAGTTTTTTAGTTACTTTTGACGAAGTTATAAGCTAAAATTATGAGTGATTATCCAAAGTTTGCAGTAATTGGAGGAGGGAGTTGGGCAACGGCTATCGTAAAAATGCTGAGTGAAAACCTACAGCAAATAGCATGGTACATGAGAAACGAGAATGCGATAGAAGAAATTAAGGTAAACCATCATAACCCGAATTATTTGAGTTCGGTTGAGTTTGATATCGATCAGTTGTTGCTGACGAATGATATTAATAAGGCTGTGTCGTATGCAGATTACGTTATTTTTGCCATTCCTTCTGCTTTTTTAAGTGAAGAAATGGAGCAATTATATGTAAGTCTTGACCAGAAGGTTGTTATTTCCGCAATTAAGGGAATTATTCCAGAAACGAGTCTGATCGTAGGAGAACATTTTCATCAAACCTATGGTGTCTCTTATGATAATATCGCTGTGATTACTGGACCTTGTCATGCAGAAGAGGTGGCTTTAGAGCGCTTGTCATATTTGACGATTGCTTGTCGAAATGATGAACACGCCAAAGTGATAGAAAGCTGTATCAGTAGCCATTATATCAAAGTAAAGCTTACTGATGATATCATTGGAACAGAATATGCTGCTGTGCTAAAGAATATTTATGCCATTGCCTGTGGAATGGCACATGGATTAGGATATGGAGATAATTTTCAAGCCTTGTTGATGAGTAACGCGATTCGCGAGATGAAAAAATTTATCAAAAAAGTACATCACATGAAGCGCAATATTAATAATTCGGCCTATTTGGGGGATTTATTAGTAACAGGTTATTCGCTTTTTTCTCGCAATCGCATGTTTGGAAATATGATTGGTAAAGGCTATACCGTAAAGTCTGCTCAAATGGAGATGAATATGATCGCTGAAGGCTATTACGCAACAAAAAGCGCTTATGAACTCAATGCGCAATATGGTGCTAAGACACCGATTATCAATGCCGTGTACGATATTTTGTACAATGGAAAAGATCCGAAAAAAACCTTTAGAAAACTCACAGAAAAGTTAGATTAAAAAAATAAAAAAAGGCCGTTATCGGTTTTTTTATGAAATAAAGCAATATAATAGGCTGATTAACAGTTAATTATGTTGCTTTTTTTGTTTGAGTATAATATAATAAATTAGTTGTAAATTGCTGATATATAATGACTTGTGAAGGTTTGCCTTGGGGGAGAATAGATCAAGTAGTTTTGTGCTGTTAAAAAATAAATAAGATGGATCATTTAATTAATCACCCCGGTCTATTGGCCGTTTTTGGAATTGTAGTTTTCGTTATGCTCTTGTTGGACTTAGGTGTTTTCAATCGAAATAGCCACGTGGTTTCCACCAAAGAAGCACTCATTTGGACCGTAGTTTGGATTGGTTTAGCCATGGTATTTAGTGGCGTAATCTACTACTATATGGATTTTGAAAACTTTGCACGCTTCCAATCAGCCTATTGGATTGAGAAAGCCCTCTCTGTTGATAACCTCTTTGTGTTTATCCTAGTCTTTACCTTTTTTAAAGTACCCAAAGAATTACATCATCGTGTTTTATTCTGGGGTATTATTGGAGCCTTAGTGTTTAGAGCGATTTTTATCTTTGCCGGAGTAGAATTAATTAACCATACGTATCTACCTGCATTTGAATTGTTCGGACAACAGGTAGAAATTAATGTTGTCTTGACTATTTTTGGTTTTTTCTTACTCGTTTCGGGAATTAAATCTTGGTTTGCTAAAGATGATCACAGCGAAGAACAAGATCTGACCAAGAACTTTGCCGTGCGCATGGTGCATAAGTTTTTTAAAGTAAGCAAAGAATACGATGGGGATAAGTTCTTTACCATTCAAAATGGAGTAAAGATGGTGACACCTCTGTTTGTTGCTTTAATGGTGATCGAGTTTACTGATTTAGTCTTTGCCGTAGACAGTATCCCTGCTATTTTTGCGATTGCTCCGGATGACCCCTTTATTCTGTATACGTCGAATATTTTTGCCATCTTAGGATTGCGTTCGCTTTACTTCTTGTTGGCTAATTTTATGGACAAATTCTCCAAGCTGAAATACGGGCTAGCAATCATTTTATCGTTTATCGGAGTGAAGATGATTATTTCGCCATTTGTTCACATTGAATCCATGGTTTCGCTAGCAGTGATTGCAAGTGTATTAATCTTATCGGTAGTCTTATCGTTGTTGTTTCCACCGAAAAAAGTAGTCTAAATATCCAAGTGAATACCTTATAAACAATTGTACCATTCTATCAGTTTTATAGGACATGAGTCCATAGTGAGTCCATAATGCGCCCATGGTGCCTCTATTAAAAAGTGGGTTTCCTATAGACTCACTATGGAGGAACTACGGAAGTATGCTGGAGGTAGGATAAGGTTAACAATACAAAAACAAAGTGGGTGTCCTTTTGGGGCACCCACTTTTATTTTATGCTGTTGCGGTAAAGAGTCAACAATTTACTTTGAAGCACTAGTATTTCCTCTGTGACACATGGTACAAGTGACCACATTAATATTTTCTGGATTTGGATCGTTCTCCCAGTTGAAATGTTCCGCGTTAATCTTGCGAGTCATCACAATCATGTGACGAGCAAATTCCTTTTCTTTTTTTGCATCAGAAGCAAAGTCCAATCCGTCTTTTCCTTCTGCGGGAGCATGGCAATAGCTACATTTAACTCCCAAAGCAGTATTGTACCCTTTCATTACTTTTTCTAAATCTTCTTTAGAAATATCTTGAGGAAGTACTTTTAAGTTTTCCCATTCCGATTGAGCTACAGTGCTTTCTGTTACTGTTGTATTGTTTTTAAAGGAAAGCAAGCTGATCATTAAGCCTAAAAAGCCCAATACAATCCACGTGTTTTTTAGTTTCATATTTTGTCGCAATTATAGTTTGAGACAAGATATAAAAAGTAACCTTTGGAATTAGTATAAATAAGGCCTAACCGTTTGGTTTATAGCTATTTTGTATGGGTTATCCCGTTTTTATTGACAAATGGGAGTTTTTTTAACGTTTCGTCTGATATACTTTTGGCAGGGAATACGAAATTTTTGTCATAAAGTTTAGCACCCTGAAAATAGGTCAACATAAAAGTATTAGATAAATCAAAAATAGCCTCGTCTAACAATTCAACCTTGATTGATTCCCCAGCAGCTAAAGAAGGAAATGCATGTCTAAAAATACTCGAATTTCTCTTTTCTCCATTGATTTCTCCCTCTGCTTTAGACACAATCATAATAGCTTCGATTGGTTCTGGAGAATTATTAAATAAATAGGCGTACCAAGCATCCTGTAAAAATTCTTCGTTATACTCTTTTACAACTGCCACTTCAACATCCTTTACTTCCGGTATTTCTATGTCTTTTTTCATTCGAATTAAATTTTGGACAAAGATAAAATTATTTCTTCGATTCCGCTTTCTTGTTTTTTCAAAAGAAGATTTGGCCTGAAGTTTGGTATGGATTACTATAATGTTTATATAATGGATTAGTTTAGAGTATAAAGGTCTTCCCTGTAGTTCAGGGGAGACCTTTATTATTAAGAGATTGTAAGAAATGTTGTAACGTTTGTATCTTTAGGCGTACTAATGTAGGTATACACCAAAAATAAAAGAAAAATGACGTACCAGTGGTTTTTAACGTTAGAACGGAAACGTTTAGCTCGAGGGAATAAAAGCAACATGGATATTGTGGTCCGTGTTTTCAAATGGTTGGGGATTGCCTATTTTACAGCTATGATGCTGTTGGCTGGAATTGCAACCTATGACGGTCTGTTAGAGTCGGACTTGGGAGCGACTCCTATTGAAGCGGTGAGCCGCTATTTGATTTACTATTTCGCATTTGAATTAACCATGCGATTCTTCTTTCAGAAAGGCCCCGTAGCCAGTATTAAACCTTTCTTGATTCTCAATATACCCCGATCGAAAATCGTGACGTTTTACGTGGGCAAAACATTCTTGAGTGCTTTTAATATCGTGCAGCTGTTTTTCTTGGTTCCCTTTACCATTATAGCGATCCGTGAAGGAGAAAGTGGATGGGCTGTTTTGGCGTGGTCCTTGGCTGTGTATAGTATCGTATTCATGCTGCATTGTATTACTATTTTGATGAGTGCTTATGCGCCTGTTTTTTATGGGGTAATTGGATTTATAGCGCTTTGTTTTGGTTTGCACTACTTCGATATTGTTGACCCTACTGTATATACCAAGTATTTTTATTTTACGGCTTATCAATATCCAATCAGTTTATTGGGCTATGTATTGCTATTGGCTGGGTTAGTTTGGAGTACCCATCGTTTTTTCTTGAAACGCTTGTATTTAGACGATTTAGAAAAAGTACGCGTGAAGGAGGGCATTGCTTTAGAAATGAAATGGTTGGATAGATTTGGACGCTATGCCAGCTTCTTGCGCAATGATATTCGCTTAATTGTTCGAAACAAAAGAGCGCGATTGACCGTACTTATGAGTGTTGTTTTTCTTTTTTATGCCGCTCTTATGTTCAATGCGAAAGGAATGGATTTCTTTTCTGTTTTCTTGGCTTTCTTTTCCACAGGTGGATTCTTAATGCTATTTGGACAGTATGTACCGAGTTGGGATTCTTCTTATTATCCGTTATTGATGACACAAAACGTTATGTACCGCGATTATTTAATGTCCAAATGGTTAGTTATTGCCTTGGGAACTTTGGTGTCTACCTTGCTGTGTTTATTTTATATCTTTCTCGATATGAAGTTATTCTATTTGATGATGGCTATGGGGGTATTCAACATTGGAATTAATGGCTATTTTGTCCTATGGGGTGGGGCTTATCTCAAGACGCCCATGGACTTGACAGCTGCAAAGAACGTTTTTGGCGATGTCAATGCATTTAATTTACGCGTGATGCTAATTAGTTTACCTAAAATGGTATTGCCCTTAGTTTTTTATTTCTTGGGAACATTAATTTATCCGTTTTGGGGTGGATTTGCACTCCTTATTATCATTGGATTAGCGGGTTTATTTCTACATAGTTATGTATTCCAAGCCATTGAAAAGATTTATAAAAAAGAAAAATACGCGACACTAGCCGCTTACAAAAAATAAAGATTCGTATGATACAAGTAGAACTTTTAAGCAAAACATATAATGGAACAACCGTTCTAGCATTAGATTCACTTTCAATTGGTGCAGGAGAGAGTATTGGATTGGTAGGGAATAACGGGGCAGGAAAGACGACCTTTTTCAGCCTATTGTTGGATTTGATTCAGCCCTCAGCAGGAGCCATTTACTCAAAAGGTCAAAATGTAGCTGTTTCTGAACAATGGAAGAATTACACGGCGTCTTTTTTAGATGACACCTTTTTGATCGGTTATCTTACTGCAGAAGAGTATTTCGTCTTTTTGGGAAATTTACGCGGTTGGTCCACCGCTGAGGTAGAAGCGTTTGTCAAAGGGCATGAAGATTTCTTTCATGGAGAAGTGCTGGGACAAAAAAAGTACATCCGCGACTTCTCTAAGGGAAACCAAAAGAAAATCGGTATTATTGGCGCTTTTATTGGCAATCCCGAATTGGTTATTTTAGATGAACCTTTCGCAAACCTCGATCCTTCCACTCAGATTCGCTTGAAGGAATTGGTGAAACAAAAAAGAGCAACACGCGCCATGACTATTATTATTTCCAGCCATGATCTACAGCATACCTATGAGGTATCGGATCGCATTATTGCGTTGGAAAAAGGCCGATTGATTCACGATGTGCAAACACAAGCAATTACGTACCAAGAATTAGAAAGTTTTTTTAGTGTAGCAGGATAGAAAATAAATAAAATTGAAAAATGGCGCTCAACTTTGGGTGCTATTTTTTTAAGCCGACCTCTGGTGTAATTTTATCAGTATCATTACTTTATAATAGAAGTTTCTTTCGTAATTTGCAGCTCTATATTGTCCTTCTTTAAGGAAAGTAGGAGTTACTTGCGCAAAGAATGCAAAAGCAATAAGTATCGTCCAGTATAAATGAAAGAAAGTATACAGCTAAAGCAAGTTTTAATTTTTAACAAAATTTGCATAAAGTATTAAAAAGTGATGTATTTTTACTGTTTGGTGTATACTAAAAGAGAGAAAAAATAGTTGTTATATAAAGTTTAGCCTAAATATTGAAAACAAAGATTGTCATCCGGTTTGGTGGAATTATTCTGCTCATTATGTCTTTTATAGCGTGTTCTGTAAAGAAGGATAAGATGTTGAATAGGGGGTATCATGCTTTGACAACAAAGTACAATATTCTCTTTCACGGGAATGAATCCTACACAGAAGCGTTGGACGCTTTAAAAGGAGACTATTTCGATGACTATTGGGAGATCTTGCCGATTGAGCGAATTGAAATTGAAGTCGATCCTGAACGTGAGTTTGAAAAAGGCACTTCATTAGAGTCTAAGCAGCGTTCGGTTTTAGATAATTTATCTGTGACAGGTACTGATTTAGGCGCACCCGAAAGCGTAGACGGACAAGGGTTTACCCGAGCGGAAAACAAGGCGACCAAAGCCATTCAAAAACACTCCATGTACATCAAGGGAAGAGAACGCAATAGTCAAATGGCCAATGCGTATCTTTTACTAGGGAAATCAAGATACTACGACGGAAGATTTGTTCCTGCCTTAGAGGCATTCAATTATATTTTATATAAATATCCTGATAGTGATTTAATTGGGGAAGCTAAAGTTTGGCGCGAAAAGACCAACTTGCGCTTGCGCTATGATGATTTGGCGATTAAAAATTTAAAAGAATTATTGCGTGAGCGAAAAGGGAGGCTACCTAAACAGGTGGAATCCGATGCCTATGCAATGCTAGCGCAAGGGTATATTAACCTTGAACAATTAGACAGTGCAAGTACTGCGCTGCAATCTGCGGTCGTACTAGCAGGAAATCACGAAGAACGCGCGCGTTACCACTATATCTTAGGGCAACTTAATGGGCGTATCAATAAAAAAGAAGAGGCAAAAAACAATTTTGAGGCGATTCTCGATATGAATCGCAAAGCACCACGAACGTATACCATACATGCGTATGCGGAACTATTTAACCTCGAAGGGGCAACAGAAATTGATTCAGTTGCCTTTCTAAAACAATATAGAAGCTTGCTCAAAGACCGAGAAAACCGACCGTATTTGGACGTTTTAAATCGTCAAATTGGCCTTTTTTATCGCGATATTGGCCTGCAAGAACAAGCCTTAGACTATCTAAAAGTCGCAGCGAAAGAGGGTAAACAAGACAAACAACTAAAGGCAAAGAACTTTTTGAGTATTGCTGATATCTATTTCAATGATGCGGGATACGCTATTGCGGGGCAATATTACGATAGTGCCATCGCCTTGTTGCCACCAAAAGCAAAAGAAACCTTCCGTATTACTAAACGCAGAGAGTCTTTGCGCGAAGTGGTAGACCTTGAAATTTTAGCCCATAAAAACGATAGCATTCTTCATTTGGTGGCCTTATCACCAGAAGAACAGAATGCCTATTTCCAAACCTATGTTGATGATTTGCGTAAAGAAGATGCTAGAAAACTACAAGCCAATTTAGGGAAAGGTGTGAATGCTGGTGCTGATTTTTTCAATGTGCCTAATTTTGGAGATGCCATCGAAAAGTCATTTGGCGAAACTAATTTCGGTAGTATGGGAGGAAAAACCACCTTTTATTTCTACTCGAATCAAGCCTTAACACGTGGAAGACAGGATTTTAAACGCCGTTGGGGCAGTCGAACGCTGACCGATAATTGGAGGTGGAGTTCGATGCAATCGAATGCGAATACTGCTAATTTGACCGAAGAAGAAGAGGAATTAGCCGCAAATAGCGGAGATAAAGGGAACAAAGGAGGATCTAATGACGATTTCGATGATCCGCGTTACCAATTGGATACGTATACCAGTAAAATACCTACGGATAGTACTCAAATAGCCAAGATGAAAGAAGATCGAGACCTCGCTTATTTTGAGCTAGGTGCTATTTACAGCGAACGTTTTGGCAAAATCCCGGAGGGAATTAGTCGTTTGGAGCAATTGTTGCTGTTTGATCCGAAGGAGCGATTGGTGCTTCCGACGATGTATAAATTGTATAAGTTGTATCAAGAAATTGATCCAGCCAAAGCAGCGCAAATGAAAGCGCGTATTATTGCAGAACACCCAACTTCTCGCTATGCTAAATTGATGCAGAACTTGAGTGTGTCTAATGATGGGGATTTATCACCAGAACAGATTTATGCTTCTATTTATCAGGTGTTTAAGGCGGAGAATTTTGAAGAGGCCAAAGCAATGATGAAGGATGCACTTGAAAATATTGATGATGGATATGTCAGCAAATTTGAACTGCTGAATGCGATGATCATTGCGCGTACAGAGGGGGTAAATCAATATAAAGAAGCGCTGAATTACTTGGCGTTAACCTATAGTACAACAGCAGAAGGAAAAGAAGCCGCACAGCTGTTGGAACATGTAATTCCTACCTTAGAATCCAAAGGATTTGCCACAACAGATTCGAGCAATTGGAAAATTTTAGTTGCTGTGCCTGTCGACAAAGTAGCTGATTTTGCTTCCATGAAAGCCAATATGCAACGCATGGCTGGGGTAGAAGCAGGAACAGGATTGAAATTTACGGAAGACTATTATATTGCTTCCACTAAATTATATGTATTACACGGATTTAAATCCAAAGCAGAAGCAGAGCAAATGATTGGTCGTTTGGGCGATGACCCTTCTTTTATTCCAATGATGCAGGAGGATTATACCGTGGTACAGATTAAAAAGAATTTACAAGAATACCAGGCTCCAGGAAGCATAGAGCCTTAAAAAAGCGTTTTTACATGTTTGAAAAATCGAAAAAGAAAGGAACAGGATTGGATTTGTTGGGACAAACTAATCGAATTGTAGAAGGAACAGTCATCAAAGGGGATATAGAAGCCATTGCCGATATCCGTATTGATGGCGTAATTGAAGGGAATATTGTGGTGAAAGGACGACTTGTACTTGGTCCCATCGCAAAGATTAAAGGAAATATCACATGCGAAAACAGTGAGGTGGAAGGTGAAATTGAGGGGAATATTTTAGTAAACGATTTATTGACAGTAAAATCAGCAGCGCGAATAAAAGGCGATATACGCGTGGGACGATTAGCTGTTGAACCCGGAGCAAAGATCGACGTAAAATGCCAAATGGTTGGCAGTCCATCGACTTCCGACTAATGGACGACAAGAACTCATCACGAAAGTGGTTATCCTTGATTAATATCCCCTTTCAAATGGGGATTATTATTTATTTAGCAAACCGATTAGGAGTCTGGTTAGATGAGAAGTACAATTTAGAACAAGCAATTGCAAATAAAATTTGTACGTTATTGGGAGTAGGATTAGCTTTGTACCAAGTAATTAAACAAGTCAATCAGTTAAATAAATAAAAAAATGGATAAAGAAACGGTGCAAATGGGTGTAAAACTTTTAGTAGGCCTGATCATTGTGTTTGCTTTGCATTATGCAGTGGTAGCCTTTACTAGTGCAGGAGATTCCTTAATCGCTTTGGGATACAGCTTAGAAAAGTTTTACGGATTTGAATTCATTTTTACACTTGCCACTTTTTTTGGGCTTTATGGAATCAAAAATAGCCTACCAAATAATTTGGGATTTGTGTTCCTTGGATTTATCACTTTGCGATTAATTGCAAGTTATTTATTCGCAAAAAAAGGATTGGATCACGAAATGATGGAGGAAGGATTTAAGTATAATTTTTTAGTGATTGTACTCGTTTTCCTTGGCGGGGATGCATTTGTAGCCTATTCTATTTTAAATAAGAATACTACATCAAACGAAACTAAGTAAAAAAAGTTTGATATAAAGGTATGATAATACAAGAATTATTGTACTTTTGCACAAAATTTTAGGAACCAAAATATTCAAGAAGTTAAGATATGGTGACTCTCAAGAAATCACTGAATTTATTAGCAGCTGTTTTATTTACAGCCTCGTCGGTATTTTCGTACGCGCAAACAACTACTCAAAAGCTTGAAAATTCAATTCAAGAAGCTGAGCAATCTATTGAAAAAACCCTAGAGCACATCGAAGGTGAAGGAATAGAAAACCCTGCTGAAATGACTCAAGCTGAGAAAGTTCAGGCACATATTAAGCATCACTTGGCCGATGATTATTCCTTTGTTTTCTTCTCAGATGAAGAAACTGGTAAAAACTACGGGTTTTCATTGCCTGTTATTTTAATCGACAACGGTCTTAAAGTTTTTATGTCTTCTGAATTTGACTACGGAAAGAACGTAGTAGAAAAAGATGGACAGTTTTACAAATTATACCACGGTAAAATTTACAAAACAGACGCTGAAGGTACAATCACGTATGATGAAGCACACCACCCTACCAATGAGAAACCACTTGATTTCTCTATCACAAAGAACGTAGCTTCTTTATTCTTCACTACAATTTTAATGTTTATCCTGTTCTTAGGATTAGCTAAAACATACAAAAACGGACCGAACAATTTGCCGAAAGGTATCGCTAGAGGATTAGAGCCTTTAGTACTTTATGTTCGCGATGAAATGGCTGTGCCAAATATTGGTAAAGCGAAGTACAAAAAGTTTATGCCGTACTTACTGTCGGTATTCTTCTTGATTTTTATTTTGAATATTTTAGGATTAACACCGCTAGGGTTTAACGTTACAGGTAGTATTGCCGTGACGGCTTGTTTAGCATTGTGTACGTTTTTTATTGTACACTTTTCTGCAAACAAGGATTACTGGAAACACATATTCTGGATGCCAGGTGTACCTGTTCTTATGAAAATTATGTTGATGCCTATTGAGATTTTAGGGGCAATTATTAAACCGTTCTCTTTAATGGTGCGTTTATTCGCAAACATTACAGCAGGTCACTCCGTAGTATTCGGACTAATCGCTATCATCTTCGTAATGAAAGAAGCGTTAGGAGCAGGTGGAGCAATTGGAATCGGATTCTTCTTGTCAACGTTCTTAGTGTTATTAGAGATCTTAGTTGCTTTCTTACAGGCGTTCATCTTTACGATGTTGTCGTCTTTGTTCATCGGAATGGCAGTAGCAGATCACGATCACGAACATGCAGAGGCACATTAATCAATATAGAATAAAAATAGAGTATAAATAAATTTGTTTAATTAATATTAAATTCAATACTATGACAATTCCAACTATCATTGGTGCAGGTTTAATCGTAATCGGAGCTGGTTACGGTTTAGGTAAAATTGGTTCTTCTGCAATGGACGCTATTGCTCGTCAACCAGAAGCTGCTGGAAAAATCCAAACTGCAATGATTATCATTGGAGCATTATTGGAAGGTTTAGCATTCGGTGCTTTAATCTTAGGTAATTAATCCAAGTCAGTACAAAGAGTTTATCTGTAACGGTTGGTTACAGGTAAACTTCTTATTTTAATTAAACAAAATCAGGTATTAAAAAGTATAATTTTAGATAATGGATAAGTTAATTAACGATTTCAGTTTTGGACTATTTTTCTGGCAACTAATTATTATGATAGTAATTGTTGTTATCTTAGGAAAATTCGCGTGGAAACCAATTGTAAATGCTTTAGAAGCTCGTGAAGAGGGTATTACTGATGCATTAGCAGCGGCAGAAAACGCTAAAAGAGAAATGGCTAATTTAAAAGCAGATAACGAGAAGTTATTAGCAGAAGCTCGTGCTGAGCGCGATACTTTACTAAAAGAAGCTCGTGAGATCAAGGAAAAATTGATTGCAGATGCTAAAACGGAGGCTGAAGCACAGGGTGAAAAATTAATCGCTCAAGCAAAAGCTACAATTGAAAGCGAGAAAGCTGCGGCTATTCTTGACTTAAAAACTCAAGTTTCATCAATTTCAATTGAAATCGCTGAAAAATTATTGAAAGATCAATTATCTAACAAAGAAGCTCAAACTAATTTAGTTGAGAAAATGTTAGATGATGTAAAATTAAACTAATATCACTATGGTAAGCACAAGAGCTGCAGCACGTTATGCAAAAGCAATGCTTGAGGTTTCTTTAGAAAAAGGAAATGTTGATGCTATCAATACTGATATGATCCTTATTTCTCAATCAATAGCTCAAAGCACAGAATTGAAAACGTTCTTGACTAATCCAATCGTTAAAGATCAGTTGAAATTAAATGCTTTATTGGAAGTATTTGCAACGGTAAACGAAGGGACAAAAGAACTTTTTAAGGTATTAAAAGCAAACAATAGATTTGGAATTTTGCAAGCAACAGCGAATGAATTCCAAAAACAATACGATTTGCGTAAAGGTATTGAGCAAGTAACAGTTACTACAGCAATGCCTATTGATGCTAGTATAGAGGCTAAAGTACTTGAAAAAGTAAAAGTTTTAGCTCCTGGAAAAGAAGCAGTCATTACAAATATTGTAGATGAATCAATTTTAGGAGGATTTATCTTAAAAATTGGAGATATTCAATACAATGCTTCTTTAGCAAATCAATTACAAGTATTAAAAAGAGAATTAATTAAGTAAAAAAAAATCACCGCACGAATTTTCGTGTATAAACATAGATAAAAATGGCGGACATTAAACCAGCTGAAATTTCAGCGATTTTAAAGAAACAATTATCTGGATTTAGCTCTGAGGCTACTTTAGAAGAAGTAGGTACAGTACTAGAAGTTGGAGATGGAGTTGCTCGTGTTTACGGGTTGACAAATGCTGAGTACGGAGAGCTAGTTGTATTAGACAACGGTTTAGAGGCAATGGTACAAAACTTAGAAGAAGATAACGTAGGTATTGTATTGTTAGGTTCTTCTGTTGGTGTAAAAGAAGGTACAACTGTGAAAAGAACAGGTCGTATCGCTTCTCTACGTGTAGGAGAGAAAATGGTAGGACGTGTTGTAAATACGTTAGGATTACCAATTGATGGTAAAGGTCCTATCGAAGGTGATTTGTATGAAATGCCATTGGAGCGTAAAGCACCTGGTGTTATCTACCGTCAGCCAGTAACTGAACCATTGCAAACAGGTATCAAAGCGATTGACGCAATGATCCCAGTAGGACGTGGACAACGTGAGTTAGTTATTGGTGACCGTCAAACTGGAAAAACGACAGTTTGTATCGATACAATTCTAAACCAAAAAGAATTCTATGATGCAGGTCAACCAGTTTACTGTATCTATGTAGCTATTGGACAAAAAGCGTCTACTGTTGCAGCTATTGCTAAAACATTAGAAGAAAAAGGTGCAATGGACTATTCAATCATTGTTGCGGCTAACGCATCAGATCCTGCTCCAATGCAAGTGTACTCTGCTATGGCAGGTGCTGCTATCGGAGAGTATTTCCGTGATACAGGTCGTCCAGCATTGATTATTTATGATGATTTATCTAAACAAGCGGTTGCGTACCGTGAGATGTCTTTGATCTTAAGAAGACCACCAGGACGTGAGGCTTACCCTGGAGACGTTTTCTACCTTCACTCAAGATTATTAGAAAGAGCAGCTCGTGTTATTGGTGATGATGAAATCGCTAAAAACATGAATGACTTACCAGAATCAATCAAACCTTTCGTAAAAGGTGGTGGGTCTTTAACAGCTTTACCTATTATTGAGACACAAGCGGGTGACGTTTCGGCTTATATTCCAACAAACGTAATTTCAATTACGGATGGACAGATTTTCTTAGAGTCTGACTTGTTCAACTCAGGGGTACGTCCAGCGATCAACGTAGGTATTTCGGTATCTCGTGTTGGGGGTTCTGCTCAAATTAAATCAATGAAAAAAGTAGCTGGTACATTAAAATTAGACCAAGCGCAATTCCGTGAATTAGAAGCATTCGCGAAATTTGGTTCTGACTTAGATGCAGCTACAATGAACGTTATTTCAAAAGGTCAACGCAACGTTGAAATCTTGAAACAAGCAGTTAACGATCCGTATACAGTAGAAGATCAAGTAGCTATTATCTATGCTGGATCTAAAAACTTATTGAGAAATGTTCCTGTAAACCAAGTGAAAGCGTTTGAAAAAGATTTCTTAGAAGCGCTTAACTCACGTCACAGAGATGTGTTAGATCAATTAAAAGCTGGTAAATTCGGTGACGAACAAACGAGCGTTTTAGAGAAAGTAGCTAAAGAATTAGCTTCAAAATATTAAGAATTTTTTGAAAGAGTATAAGCTGGTCTAACCGCTTATTCTCTTTCTGAATTATATACGTTTTCAAATGGCAAATCTTAAAGAAATACGCAATAGGATTTCTTCTATTGGATCTACAATGCAGATTACATCTGCGATGAAAATGGTATCAGCAGCTAAATTGAAAAAAGCAACTGATACGATTACAGCTATGCGTCCTTATTCAGAGAAGCTAACTGAGATTATTCAAAATGTTAGTTCTACTTTAGAAGGAGAGAATTCAAGTGTATATTCGCAAGTTAGAGAGGTAAAAAATGTATTGTTCCTTGTCGTAACTTCTAATAGAGGGTTATGTGGTGGTTTCAATGCCAACATTATTAAACAAGTTAATGTATTAGCGAATACAGTATACAAAGGAGCTAACCTTGATTTATTGACGATCGGTAAAAAAGGAAATGATATCCTTAAAAAATCGTTCAACATTGTAGATAATCAAAGTTCGCTTTATGACCATTTCGATTTTGATCACACCGCAGTTATTGCTGAGCATGTGATGGAAGCATTTGTGAATGGAAAGTATGACTCGATTCAAATTGTATATAACCAGTTTAAAAATGCAGCTACACAAAACGTAATGACGGAGCAATTTTTGCCATTATTGCCAATAGAAGCAGAAGCAACTGCTGCAGCATCTGATTATATTTATGAGCCTTCAAAAGAGGAAATCATAGAAACATTAATTCCTTTGTCGTTAAAAACACAGTTGTTTAAAGCCATTGCAGACTCTGTAGCGTCAGAACACGGTGCGCGTATGACTGCGATGCACAAAGCAACAGATAACGCACAAGAATTGAGAAATGAGCTTAAGTTAAGTTATAACAAAGCACGTCAGGCGGCGATTACAAATGAAATTTTAGAGATTGTTGGAGGTGCAGAAGCATTGAAAAACTAATCAATAGATCATATACTTTTTAAAAAGAGGGTGTCCCAAAAGGTCACCCTCTTTCGTTTTCTATACGTAGGTTGATCCTCCCATCCTTACTTTTGAAGGTATAAGCAAAGACTAAACGTTCGTATTTGAACCCTACATGGGTCTTTCTTCTTGTTTGGGTTTGCTTGAAAATAATTTTATGTTAGATTAAACAATGAAAAAACCCCGCTTTTTGGCGGGGTTTTATTTATAGGCCTTTTTGAAAGCCACTGTTCTAGTTAGGTGAAGAACTATGTTATTCGAAGTAAATACTGTCTATTAGTAACTCATACGTAGAACCACTTCCTGTTTTTAAGGCGAATACATCTCCAGTTCCCGTAGTGTTGTATTCTGTTTCGGTTAGATCTAGGGTTAGTTTTACCCAGTTTCCACCCGTATCTATTGTACCTGTATATTGATTCGAATTGAACTTAGACAGACTCAGATCTGTCGTTTCAATACCCCCCGCATTGAATGGGTCGAAACCACCTGCTGCCTTGTTGACATTGAAAGAAAGTGATTTTTTGTCTGAGGTACCTTTTACCCAAATCACAACTTTCGTTTTCCCAGCCGGAACTTCTTTGTTGGTAATGGTAAAGACATAGTCATTCGCTGTCGTCGTGCCTGATAGTTTTAAGGCATCTTTTCCATCTCTACCTTGACCTGGTGCATGTGTAGCATACGGTTTTAAGCCAAAGTTGTTTAACGTTCCTACAAATCCATCCCAAGCATTGAAATCAGCCACAATAAAGGGCTCTCCTGGTTCTGGATCTACAGGCCCTTCCCCGTTATCATCTACTGGTGTTCCGTCTTCAAAGCGAATTTCGTCGATCACAAGGTCATAGTTAGCTTTATTTCCATTTCTAAAACTAATGAATGTTCCTGTGCCCGTTTTGTGGTAATCGCCGTTTAAAGCGCCTAAATCAAGGGTTATTTTTACCCAGTTTCCACCTGTGTCAATTGTACCCGTGTATACATTTGTCGTATTACCTGAAGGAACGCCGTCAAAAGAAGTTTCTTCCATATTCGGTTGAATTACTTTACTTGTTGTTACATTCTCTAGGTTGTAGGCATAGTAATTCGTTCCATTGGCTTTGTGAATGTTAATCGATAATGATTTTGCTGATGTTCCTTTTACTAAGAAAGAAAGTTTGGTTGCATCGGTTGGCATTTTTACTTTTTCTACAGAGAACAAGTATCCATTTTTATCGCGTTGTCCTTCTACAGCTAATCCAGTTGAATTTTCCCATCCTTTATTTGGCGCTTTTTGCGCTGTTGCATCGCTCAATTGATTTTTGAAAATTACCCCTAAGAATGCATCCCAGTCTTCAAAATCAGCTCCAGGGAAAGCTAAAAATTTACCTAAAGTAATGTCTTCTGGTTCTGGATCTACTCCACCATCGCCAAACGGTTGATCTTTTAGGTTAATATCATCTAGCACACGAGGATAAAATTGAACGTTGTTGCTAAATACATCGACAATACCTGTAATTGAACCGCTGTATTTAGTTATTTCATAGGCTACAAAATCTCTAGAGTATTGGCTTGTTCGAATAAAAAAGGTGCGACCGTCTTTGTCTACCATTTCTCTTAAGGTTTGACCTTGGCTGTCTACATCCGATTTGTCATAGAGTTTTTTCCCTATGAGGTTGCGGTTGAATTGCACATCTTTAATCGTTACTAATTTTCCTTTGTAGAACTCTTTTTTCGAATTCAATTCTTCTAATGTAATGATAGGATTGTAATCGTTAAAGTCTTTAATAGGCGTACAAAATTTACCTACAAATTTATTGATTGATCCCTTTGGAATAGTTGTTGTATACTTTCCGTTAGTTCCTCCCCCCACGTTAAGTAGGTCATAGCTGTTGTTGAAGTACAACCCGCCTAATCGAACATAGATCACTGTTCCCGGAGGATATTGCACAAAAGAAGCACTATTCTCAATGTTTAGCACAAGTGGCTTTTTTGTTTCTTTATCCAGGATGTGTAATTTGTTGTGAAAATTTCCACCTTGATCACTCGATACGACAACACCTTCCAGGATATCTTTTGGATCTCCACTGTAGGGTTTTACTGTTTGTTCTGCAAGGAGATACAGCTCGTCAATGGTCTTGTTGATCGTTACTTTGGGATCCTCACAATTTAATGTGGGAACCGAAAAGTCGTCATTTTTTGCACAACTCCCAAAGAAGAGTGTTGATAGTGCAATAAAAAATATAGATTTAAAAATTGTTTTCATAAGTACAGAAATTAGAAGTTGTAGTAAACATTTACAAAGAAGTTACGACCATAGCCATAGAAGTATTTATTTCCAAATAGGTTGTATGGACCTTTATTGTTTTTCACTTCTTCGGCATAATTAGCATTTCTTGCTTGTTCAAATCCTCCTGTTTTATATTCTTTGTTGAATACATTGTTTATCGATGCAAAGAACCCTACAATGGTTCTATTGGGTAAACGCCAAGATTTACCTCCCGTAATATTGACGATGGTAAAGTCAGCCAGTTTCTCTTGTTTTAAGATTTGGTGTAATTTATCATCTGTCAAATCCGTAAATGGTTGACCTGGTGTAGTCGGATCGATCACAAAATTACGCGTTCTGCGTAATGCAGAAATATCCGTATACGCATCAGCCATATAGTTTAGGTTGGCTCCAACGAACCAAAATTTAGGATCTCTATATTCTAAACCTAGGGATAATGCTGTTTGCGGACCATTGGATAGCTTGTATTTTTTTAAAGCCGCTTCCCCATAGTCAAATACACGTGTTTGATTGTCCGTTGATAAGGTTACATTGGGATTGCTGATGTAAAACGCTTGTCCTAAAGCAGCAGCAGCAGTAGCCTTAAGGGTTGGTGTGATTTGATATTCTGCACCCAATTCAAAACCAAGTTGTCTCTTGTCGATACCCGATAAAATCTCTGAAACAAAGTTGTTTCCTGAATTCTCTAAATTACCTTCTGCATCTTTTATACCCGTACCATTAGCAAAGTAGAAGTTAATTTCTGTGCTGTTGCGAATTTCAGAAAGATAACCTGTTACTCTTGCCTTTAAGCGTGGAGTTCTCAAGATATAACTACCGTCTACGCTAAAGATATCTTCTTTTTTGTTGTCGGGAACGAGGTAGTTGTTCACTCTGACATTGGCAAACGTATTTTTGATGGACGGTGCCTGATTGTGGTAGGAGATGTTGAAATCTAAGGCGTGTTTACCTGTAATTTGATAGGTACCTCCTCCTTTAAATCCAAAAGTAGTATAGTCTGTATGTCCGCTTTTTCCATAGGAGTTGTCTATGAAAATAGGATTTTTATACAAGCCTTCTCTTTGGTAGTCGGTATACCCAATGTTTTGAGCAAGGTAAAAATTCAGTTGGCCATAATCAAAAACAAATTGTGTAAAAACATCTACGACATCCGCATATAATTTGTAGTTGTACCCAAAGCGATCCCCTTCTTTGACGATGCGATCTGGATTGTTGATGTCTTTATCCTGCAATCCCGCCTTTTGGTAAGTATCTACATCCATATAGTACCATCCGCCAAGTAGGTCCGTTAGTTTTTGATAGTTTTGGGAGTTCAATTTGCGATAATTAGCTCCTGCATCAAAGGTGATATTGTTGTTTAATTTCGTTTTGAATGCGGTATTTAAAGCAAATATTTTTTCTTGTTGTCTGTCTTCATATTGAACAACTTGACTTCTTCCGCCATTTTTAGTGTTCAATGCATAGATATGACTCCAATCGATTTGTCCATCATCAGCGAAACTTGATCTGTTTCGTTCTGCTTGATTCAAATGAGAGATCGTTTGTTCTTTGAAAGGGTCGTCATCTGAAAGTGCATCGAATTCTGCCTGTGACATCTCCCAATATTTAGGATCGATTTGTGTTAAGTAATAACTAGGCAGTCTTTTATAATGCGCCGGATCAGGGTTTTGGTTGTTTTGATAGCCAAGTCGACTATCGGCAATATGACCAAATTGATACGAAGCTGTTGTTGTTAAGGAGCTTCTGTCATTGATGTTCCAATAATGCGTCAACATAAAAATAGGTTGCTCAATGTCTCGATAACGCGAATTTCGCTTATCTCCTTCTTGCGATCCCCAATACGAACTGTATTTAAAGCCTTTAATGTCCGCTTGTTCTTGGGTGATTGGTGAGTTTTTTCCTCTTTTGTTTTTGGCGTAAATAGCAGAAAAATTCAAACTATGTTCATCGTTGAATTTCTTCTCAATGGCTGTGAAAAACGAGAGCGCATCGTAATTACTCCCTTCCCAATAGCCTTCTTTCGCTCCGCGATAGGATCCTGCAACAGCATAGGCCCATCCTTTTTTGTTTAGCCCTGAAGAGTGCATAAACGTTGGACGCCAATTGTAGTTGGTGTTGGAACCAGAAAACGTGGCACGCGAACCTTTGCGAATATGAGAAGCACGGGTAGAAATGGCCTGTGTTCCCAAAATACCTCCAAAGGTATAATCAGAAGGTGTTGATCCAGAAGAAAATTCCTGGTTGCGCATCACATCGTTTAATCCTCCCCAATTGCTAAATTGTGGACGACCATCCAAGATGCGATTCATTACAATACCATTGATCAACGTTTTGCCGTATTCATTGTTCAGTCCACGGACTTTAAAAAAGGACTGTCCCCAATTGAAAGCAGCCACTTGTTGAAATGGATCTTTGGTTGCCTGTAATAATCCAGATGACGTTTCAGAGCCCGAATTGTCATCGCTAAGATCATTTTCAGTTAAGGTAATAAAGCCGATTTGGGCTTGTGCCATCAAATCTTCTTCCAAGAATACTTCACCCAAATCAAAAAAATGATCGGCGTTGGGCTCAATTGGCAATTGCTGGTTGACATATCCTGGATAGGATAATTCGAGCAAGAGTTCGCCAGATTGATTGTTTTCTAGGACAAAGATTCCTTCACTGTTTGTTAGAGTTGAATTATTCGAGCCAGAAACTCTCGCAGATACCGCATTAATTGGGGTTCGAGATTTGGCATCGAGTACTTTTCCTCTAATTTCGTGACTACTTTGTGCAAACGTAAATGAAGATACGGCACAAAGCAAAACAAATAAAAGTTTCCTCATAAGTGCTAATAAATGATTAAAGTGCTAATCTAAAAAGTGCGATACTTTTTATAGCAGTAAAGTTAAGTTTTTAAGATAAAAACTACTACTTTTGTGGAGAGTATTTTTGTAATTTACGTTAACTTATGAAGAAAATGGTAAAAAAACTGATTTTAGCGTTATTTCTAGTAGTACTAGGTATAAACCTTCATGCACAGGATAAGAAATTTCAGATTCACACAATCGCATTTTATAATGTTGAAAATTTGTTTGATACGATTCGCGATCCAAAGATTTACGATGAAGAATGGACTCCAGATGGAGCACAAGCATGGACGAAAAAGAAATACGAGAAAAAAATCGACAACCTCACTCGTGTTATGTCACAAATTGGCACGGATGAAAATCCCAATATGCCTGTTGTTATTGGTGTAGCTGAAATAGAAAACAGAGGAGTATTGGAGGATTTAGTTCGTGCACCTGCGATGCAACCTGGTGATTATGGCATTGTGCATTACGATTCGCCTGATCGACGTGGGATTGACGTGGGATTGCTATACAGTAAAAAACACTTTGTGCCAACATCTACTTCAGCTCACACATTGTATATCTACGATCAATTAGCGAAAGCAAGTGCTGGGGGTAAAAAGCGTATTTATACCCGTGATCAGCTATTGGTTACTGGATTATTAGATGGAGAAGAAATACATTTTATTGTTAATCACTGGCCTTCACGCGTGGGTGGTGAGAAAGCAAGTAGCCCTAATCGAGAGGCAGCTGCAGCATTAAATGTCAAAATTATTGATTCCCTACAAGCCCTTAATCCACAAGCAAAGGTGATCACCATGGGAGATATGAATGACGGACCTCTAAATAAGAGTATCAAAAAAGTATTGAATGCAGGTGGAGACAAAAAATTTGTACAACCGCAAGGGCTCTTTAACCCGATGGAGAAAATGGCGAAAGATGGTTTGGGTACTTTAGCCTACCGCGATGCATGGGATATCTTTGATCAGATGATTTTGACTGAAGCGTATTTGCAAGAAGGCTATGATTCTTGGAAGTATTGGAAGGCGAAAATATTTAAAAAACCGTTTATGATCCAATCTACAGGACAATATAAAGGCTATCCGTTGAGAAATAGCAACAGTGAACCTGGGTTTAGTGATCACTTTCCCGTTTATATATATTTGATTCGCGAACAAAAATAGTAGAAAAGAGTGCCATTTGGCACTCTTTTTTGATAGGGTTGTACTTTAGTTTGGACACTTTTATTCTGTGCTTTCTTGTTCAAAGCGAATTTCATCAATCACAAGGTCATAAGTACTGGAAATTGTAGCTGTTTTTCCTCCAAAACGAATAGCAAAGAAAGGACCCATACCTGTTTGATTGTAAGCAACACCTGATAGAGGCAGTAAAATCTTAATCCACTGTCCTTGGGTATCAATGGTACCATTGTATTGATTGACATTGCCTTCCTGATTGGTGTGCGTAGATGGTAAAACGGATTGACTGTGTTGGACATCACCTAAATTGTAGGCAACAAAATACCCTGCTGCATCGTATATTTGAATGCATAGAGAGCGTCTACTGGCTTGACCTTTCATCAGAAAAGAAATCGCTGTTGCTGATGAGGGAACTGACACATCGCGAGCAATAAAGGCCATCTCCGTTTTAGTAGGTGAGCCGCGAAAAGCCAATGCCGTGGAATTGTTCCAGCCTTCGCCTGTTGCTTGGGTAGCAAATTTGAGTCCTGCTCGAGTTAAGGTTGCATTAAATGCGTCCCAATCTTCAAAATCTGCACCAGGGAAGACTAATACACCTCCTGGTTCAACAGGAATATCTTCGTCGGTATTGCCTCCTTCATTGTTATCTTCACTGTTATCTTTATTTCCTTCTTCATCATTGTCATTACCGGAAGTTGTGCTATCTTCCGTTAAGGGATCTTGATCCAACAATAGATCTGTCAGTAAGCGAGGATACAGCTGCATTTGCTTGCTAAAAACATCGAGAATTCCCGTAATCGATCCGCTGTTTGCAGGAATAACATAATCAACAAACTCTTTACTCATCTTTCCTGTTCGGATGTAACAGGCGTTTCCTTGATTGTCAATGAGTTTTCTCAGGGTATAGCCTTGAGCATCAACATCCGTAGGATCATATAGTTTTTTCCCCACTAAAGAAGGATCGAATTGCACATTTTCCAGTGTAAGAAGTGTACTCGTATACTGAGCTGTGTTTTCTTTGAGGTCTTGTAGGGTGAGGTGATGGGTGTAAGGCTCGAGATTGACTGGAGCTTCGCAATATTTTTCTAGATGCTTAACCACGTTGTTTTTCGGAATACTTCCCATGTATTTTTTATCTTTCGACGAGGTGTAAATTCCGCCACCAAGAGTTAGTTTATCGAAACTATTGGTGCAATAGAGGTTGTCTAATTTGACAAGTATTTTTGTTCCTGGTGGAAATTCTACGAAGGAAGCCGCTAGTTCTAAGTTGATGATCAATGGACGTTGCGTCTGTTCATCAACAAGATAGAGCTTGTTGTAAAAATTACCTCCTTGATCACTGGATATGACGATTCCGGTAAGGACGTCATCTGCAGCGCCAGGGTAAAGACGTATTCGCTCATCAGCTAAACTGTATATGTTGTCAATGGTTGTGTTGGGTTGAGTATTAGGATTTGTACAGTCGAAAGACGGAGGACTAAAAGGGTCTGTTTGCGCACAACTTGTACATATAAAAGCCCAAGTGATAAGAGCTATTCTTAGAAGGGGTTTGATTTTCATATATTTAGGGATTAAAGGTTATAATAGAGTTGAATAAAGAAATTGCGGCCATAACTATACCAATATTTGGTTCCAAAAACAGCATAATCACCACTGCTTCGTGCCATTTCTTGAGGATAGGTTGCATTGCGTGATTGCTCAAAACCACCCGTTCGATATCGGATGTTGAAAATATTTTGAATGGAGCAAAAAAAGCCAAGGATTGAACGATTGGACAGTCGCCAAGATTTTCCCGCTGTAATCGAAGCTAAAGTAAAGGCAGGGAGTTTTTCTTGTTGTAGTAGCTCTGCTAAGTTTAATGCCGTAATTCCATCATAGGGGCGTCCCATTTTTTGAGGATCGCTAATAAAGGTTGGAGACCTTTTTAATGGTGATACGCGTACATAAGAATCAGTGAGATAACTTAGTGTTGTTTCGATGAACCAAAACGACGGTGCTCGATAAGATAGACCTAAGGCAAGGGCAGTTTGTGGGCCATTCGCAATTCGGTAATGACGCAACTTTGCTTGACCAAGGTCTTGGGGTTTGGCTGTGTTGGTTGCTTGGATATACAGCCTTGGGTTGTTTGTATAAAACGATTGTCCAAATCCGGCCGCCGCGGTAATTTTTAAAGTCGAGCTGAGGGCATAAGCAAGGCTTAGCTCAATTCCAATATGACGGGTATCCACAGGGGTTAGTAGTTCAGAAACCAAGGAGCCTTTCGAATCTGTGAGGTCCATGCCTTCGGTATAATAAAAATTAAGTTGGGTACTCTGGCGTATTTCTGTTAGATACCCAGTAAGACGCGTTTGAAGGCGCGTTGTTCGCAAGCGGTAACTACCTACTATATTCCAATTATTCTCTGCTTGGAGATGAGGAGTAATAGTATTGGTTACCCTTACATTGTCAAATACATACTGAAGGACAGGTGGCCTATTATTATAAGTAAGGTCCAATTGTACGAGGTGTTTACCCGTGAGGTAATAGGTGACTCCCCCTTTAATGCCCAAAGTATTAAATGGTATACGTTCACTGCGACCATAAGAATTGGTGGGATAATTGGGGTTTCGATATAGTCCTTCTCTCTGGTAGTTAGTAAAATTGACCTGCTGTCCAAAATAGAGATCCACCCGATGGAGGTGCAAGGTAAACTGAGTAAATGCTTCTAAACTTTGACCTAAAAGGAGATAGTGATACCCATAGGTATCTCCAGCATAAATAGTTCGGTTTGGGTGATTCAGGTCACTGTCCTGTCGAGTTTTTTCCTGATAAGAATCGATGTCTTTGTAATAGCTACCTCCTAATAAGTCTACGGCTTTTTTGAAGTTCATTGAGCGCAGATTGCGGTAATTTACTCCTGCAAATAACAAGAGGTGATCATTGAGTGCTGTTTGAAAGGCGGTATTAGCCGAAAGCGTTTGATCTTCCTGTCGATCCTCAAACAGAATAATTTTACTTTGACCATTAAAGCTAGTATTCTTTTTATAAAGTGCTTCCCAGTCAATTTGTCCTTGCTGAATAAACGATGAACGCGATTCTTCTGCTTGTTGCAAGTGAGCAAGTGTCGTTTGTTTGAAATCGTCTGCTTCTGGTAATGCGTTAAACTCATCCGAAGACATTTGCCAATAGGTTGAGTCTATTTGGGTCAGGTAATAACTAGGAAGATTCTTGTAATGAACGGGGTCTGGGTTGAGGTTGTCTTGGTAGTCCAATCTACTTTGTGCCTGATATCCCCATTGATAGCCGAGGGTTGTGGTTAATTTACTGCGTTCATTGAACGTCCACACATGGGTCAATAAAAGTAAAGGTTCTTGAATCGTTTGATAACGGGCATTTCTTTTTCTATTGCCTTGCCAACCCCAATAGGCATTGTAGTTAATTCCCTTTAGTTCAGTTTGCTCTAGGGTATTGGATGAATTTTTTGCGCGTTTATTTTTTGCGATTATACCCGAAAAATAGACGCTGTGCTTCTTGGTTATCTTTTTTTCGATCCCCATAAATAGAGAAAAAGCAGTATAATCACTTCCTTGCCAATAGCTTTCTTTGGCCCCCCGATAGGAGCCAGATAGTGCAAATGCCCAACCCCGAGAGGTTAGCCCCGAAGCATAGTTGAAAAAAGGCTTCCAATGGTAGGTGGTCGTTGTTCCTGCTAGTCCCAATCGCAAACCCTTTCTGAATTGAGCGGGGGAAGTAACAATGGATTGCGTACCTAAAAGGCCACCAAAGGTAGAGGAAGCGAGAGCAGGACCAGAAGAAAAGACTGCATTTCTCATGACGTCATTTAGACCACCCCAATTGCTCCATTGGGGACGTCCGTGGTGCATTTTGTTCATAATAAAACCATTAATCAGCACAGATCCATAGGAATTATCTAGCCCACGCATGCGATAGAAACTCGATCCCCAAGTATAAGCCGCTGCTTGCTGAAAAGGATCTTTGGTCGCTTGTAATAAACGCGCGGAATTGGCTGTAGGAATTTCTTCTTCTTCGAGGTCCTGGTCTTCTAATAAGATCAGCCCTAGTTTCTCTGTAGAAATCCAGTCTTCTTCGAGGAAAATAGACCCTAAGTCGAGCTGTTCCTCTTGGAGTATTTCTACAGTTATTCGTTTGTTGGCATAGTTCGCTAAGGAAAATTCGAGTTCCCAGTTTCCCGATGTGGGCGGATAGAGAACAAAAGTACCTTCTCGATCTGTTAAGGTTGAAAGAGCCGTTCCGATTAGACGAACGACCGTTGCTTGGAGGGGCATTCGCGTTTTGGCATCCAATATTTTACCTTTTATTTCGCGTTGTGCCAGTGCATAGGGGATGGAAAGTACTAAAAACAGGGCCAATACAAGTTGCTTCATAAATAGTGGGAGATTAAAGTGGATTGATTTTTGATTGATTTATATTAAAGTTAGTATTTAAATAATTTATTATTTGTTTTTGGAGCTATTTATTGAGTAAAAATTAGAAAAATGAATGATTTTGTGTATTTTTGTTTGAAAGTATTAATTGTGGCTTTCAGTTTGATGAATGGAAAGAAGGGGTGGACCCAACAGAAGCAATATCAAATTCGGACGATTGCTTTTTATAATTGTGAAAACTTGTTTGATACAATACGTAATCCCAAAACATATGATGAGGATTGGACGCCTAACGGAGCGAAAAGGTGGACAAAAGAAAAGTACGAGCAGAAAATTGCAAATCTTGCTCGAGTTTTAGCTCAAATTGGAAGGGAGGAGAATCCGAATATGCCTGCTATTATAGGCGTTGCAGAAGTAGAAAATAGAGAGGTATTGGAAGATCTAGTGCTACACCCAACGTTGCGTAAGGGGAATTATGGTATTGTGCATTTTGACTCTCCAGATAAACGCGGGGTAGATGTGGCTCTGCTATACGCCAAGGACCATTTTATTCTTCAAAATGCCTCGCATCATACGTTGTGCCTTTACGATAAAGCCCATTCCGGCAAGCGCAAGAGAATTTACACCCGGGATCAGTTGTTGGTATCTGGGTTATTGGATGGAGAAGAGATGCATTTTATCGTCAATCACTGGCCCTCGCGATTGGGTGGGCAAAAGCGGAGCAGTCCCAATCGAGAAGCGGCAGCAAGGTTAAATAAAAAGTTGATCGATTCCCTACAGAACATCCATGCCAAGGCAAAGATCGTCAGCATGGGGGATTTTAATGATGGGCCGTTAGACACTAGTATAAAGCAGGTGCTGCAGACAGAAGGAGAGGCAATTAAGGTGCTGCCTTTGGGATTGTTCAATCCCATGGAAAAAATGGATAAAAAAGGCTACGGTACATTGGCCTATCGCGATGCTTGGGCTATTTTTGATCAGCTAATCCTAACGGAAGCCTTTTTACAACAAGAGTTTACTTCTTGGAAATATTGGAAAGCTCGTATTTTTCAAAAGCCATTTATGGTGCAATCAGACGGACTCTATCAAGGGTATCCCTTGAGAAACAGCAACAATGAGCCAGGATTTAGTGATCATTTTCCCGTTTATTTCTATGTGCTGCGCGCTTGGTAAAAGTAAAAAAGACAGCGGATGAGGCTGTCTTTTTGTTATTGAAAGAGTTTTTCGATAATTTCTTGTCCGTAGACTTGTGATATTTTCTGAACAAAAGATTCAAAACTGAAGCTGGCTTCTTGATTGGCTTTGTCTGAAATAGTGCGTATAACGCTGCATGGTACTTGGTATTCGTAGCAGATTTGCGCTACAGCAGCACCTTCCATCTCTACACAAAGTACTTGAGGTAGGGCTTGTTGCAAATTTTCTTTTTGTATATCAGTAGAAAAAAATTGATCTCCGCTGGCAATGGTTCCTACGTAAACCTTAGGTTGATCGATGGCGAATTTTTTCAACTCATCAGACGCAATTTTGGTATGAAGTACTGCGGGGTCAAGGAAGCTCTCAATGTGTTGCTTTACTTGATTGGATCGCATGGCACTAGTCTCAAAGTAGGTTTTGTTGAGCAGGGGAATTTCATATTTTGGTCGCAAAGGCGAAACATCCATGTCATATTGAATTAAATCTTTGGCAATGACGACATCACCCACTTCGATGTGAGGAGCAATACCACCAGCAACACCAATAAAGATAATTTCACTAACGCGGAAATGCAACAGTAAAGCTGATGCCGTTGCTGAAGCTGCAACTTTTCCAATACGAGAGTAGACGACCACGACTTGTTGTTTACCAAGTAATCCCTGATAATAGGTGCGATTGCCAATCGTTGTAGCCGTTTTATCTTGTAAAATAGCGATGATTCCATCTATTTCCTGGGGAATGGCACCCATGATTCCAATTAGTTGTTCCTCCATATTGAATTGTGTATTTGCAGCTCAAAAGTAGAAATAATTGTTCAATATCCTGAGGATATTCTCCTACTGACACCTGAGCGATCCTAAGTCTTCACAGGGAAGCGTTAGCGATACTTGTCTTTTTTAGCTAATAAAATAAAGATAAGAGTTGTATTTTATTCTTTTAAAGCAAAAGAGCTAATTATTGCAACTAAAAAAATCTTGAAGTAGCCTATAAAAAAATAGTATCTTTACAACGAAAAGTGAGAAAATAATTCCTCCTGTTTTTTGGAGGATCAAATATATAAATACATAAATACACAAATGGCTTGTACAAATTGTTCAACGAAGACAGATAGTAATGGCGTACCCAGAGGGTGTCAGAGTAACGGAACATGCGGAACAGACAGCTGTAATAAATTAGCAGTTTTTGATTGGTTGTCGAATATGGTTTATCCAAATTCAGACAGCATTTTTGATATAGTTGAGGTTCGATTTAAGAACGGAAGAAAAGATTTTTACCGCTATCCAAGTGGAATGACTGTGGCAATGGGAGATATCGTTGCAACAGAAACATCACCAGGACACGATGTGGGAATCATTTCATTAGTAGGAGAGCTTGTTAAGGTTCAAATGAAAAAAAAGAAAGTAGACCCAGAGGGAGAAATCTTAAAAATTTATCGAAAAGCAACGCAAAAAGATATTGATATTTGGCAGGAAGTTCGAGAAAAAGAAGAACCTGTTCGAATGAGAGCAAGAGAGATTGCAATCAATTTAAACCTTGAAATGAAAATATCAGATGTGGAGTTTCAAGGGGATGGATCAAAAGCAACGTTTTATTATACAGCGAGTGAGCGTGTCGATTTTAGACAGTTAATTAAAGAGTTTGCTAGAGAATTTAGCATTCGAATTGAGATGAAACAAGTAGGATTCAGACAAGAGGCCGCGCGTTTAGGCGGGGTTGGATCTTGTGGAAGAGAACTTTGTTGTTCGACTTGGCTAACGGATTTTAGAAGTGTAAATACTGCAGCAGCACGTTATCAACAATTATCGTTAAACCCACAAAAATTAGCAGGTCAATGCGGTAAGTTAAAGTGTTGTTTGAACTTTGAATTGGATACGTATTTGGAAGCATTGAAAGATATGCCAGATTCGGATACGAAACTAATGACTGTAAAGGGAATTGCCTTTTGTCAAAAGATCGATATTTTCAAAGGTCAAATGTGGTTTGCTTATGCAAATAATTCAGCGAATTGGTACGTTTTGACAGCAGAACAAGTAAAGGAAATCTTAGACTTGAATGCGCAAAACGAAAAAGGAAATGAATTAGAAAGTTATAGCGAAGATATTCCTTCAGATAAAGATCATTTCCAAAGTGCGGTTGAACAGGATAGCGTAACGCGTTTTGATCAACCTAAGCGAAGAAAAAAGAATACGAAACCCAAAGGAAAATCAACAGATCGCAATGAGTCTTCTGCTGGTGCAAGAGGGGAGGCGAGAGAATCGGCGAATGAAAAAGACGATAGAAAACGCAGACCAAGAACCCGAACTAAAAATGCAGAAGGTAGAGAAAAACCTATGGCAAAAGAGGGAGAACGCAGATCAGAAGGTAGAGTGGAGGCAGGCAGACCAGAAGGAAGGCCGCAACGTAAAACAAAACCAGAAGGACGACCAGAAGGTAAAGTAGAAGGAGGAAAACCGGAAGGGAGACCTGAGCGAAAATCACCAGATCGAACGGAGGGTAGACCAGAAAAAAAACGCGTAAATAAAGAGCCAAGAACAAACAATGAGGCAGAAGGTGAGGATAATAAAGGTAAGAATCAAAAACCGCGTTCCAATAAACCCAAGCCGAGAAAACCTCGTCCAGCGAATCCAAATACAAACCCAACAAATAAACCAGAAGGTGAAAATAAATAGTCTTTATTTAGCTTTGAGTCTTTCGTTAGGCCTATTGATGAGTTGTCAACATGACCACAAAGTGGTTTTTGACGAATTTCAGCCTACCAAAGGAGTTTGGGAAAGACAAGATATCAAAACATTTGTGTGGGATGTTCAGGATACCCTGACTACCAACAATTTATTTATGAATGTAAGGGTAAATAAGGAGTATCCTTTTAGCAATCTGTTTGTCATAGCTAAGTTGTATAAACCCAATGCTGAAATTGTGATTGATACCCTACAATTTCAAATGTCAGATCCTAATGGAGCTCTTTTAGGTAATGGTTTTTCGGACGTAAAAGAGAGTAAATTGTGGTTGAAAGAAAATTTCGTTTTTGACCAAGCGGGAAAATATAAACTCACACTTGAACAGGCGGTACGTGCACTTGGCGATGTCGAAGGGGTACCGGAGTTAAAAGGAATTAGTGAAGTCGGATTTAGAATCGAAAAAGCAGAATAAGTTTCATAAAAGTTGTATGAATAATAAAAAACAAATGAATAAAAAAGCACCAAGTTTCAAAAAGTATGTAGCTGCTTTTTGGATTGCCTTTTTAGGATTAGGTGTTGCTCTTGTGTTATTTTTCCTTTGTGCTTCTTGGGGCGTTTTTGGGGCAATGCCTACATTTGATGAGTTGGAAAATCCATCGAGTAACGTTGCAACAGAAATTATCTCTTCAGATGGGAAGACGATCGGAAAATTTTATTTAGAAAATCGCGTACCGGCGAAATATGAAGATTTACCTCCGCATTTGGTTCAATCGTTAATCGCTACAGAAGATGAGCGATTCTATGGGCATTCGGGAATTGATGCTAGAGGAACCTTACGTGCTGTTACTTCAGTAGGAAGTAGTGGAGGAGCGAGTACAATTACCCAACAGTTAGCGAAATTGTTATTCCATGGGGAAGGATCTCGTAACTTAGCAAAACGTATTACACAAAAAGCAAAAGAATGGGTAATCGCAGTTAAATTAGAACGTCAATATACCAAAGAGGAAATCTTGACGATGTATTTGAACAAAGCAGATTTTGTGAATAATGCCGTGGGAATTCGCTCTGCAGCCAAAGTATACTTAGGTAAAGAACCCAAAGACTTAACGGTTGATGAGGCAGCTATGTTAGTGGGGATGCTTCAAAATCCAGCGTATTTCAACCCTGTTCGACGACCAGAATTGGTGCAAAAGAGAAGAAATGTCGTTCTGCATCAAATGGCTAAAAATGAATTTATTAGCAAAGAAGAGAGTATTCGTTTACAAAACGAACCATTGTCTTTGCATTTTACACCAGAAAGTCACCGCGAGGGAATCGCGACCTACTTTAGAGAGTATTTACGCGATTATATGCGCCGTTGGGTAAAAGAGAATCCGAAAAAAGACGGAACGACTTACGATATTTATCGCGATGGATTGAAAATTTACGTTTCGATTGACTCGCGTATGCAAAAATATGCAGAAGAAGCTGTACAAGAGCATATTAGTAATTTACAAGAGGAGTTTTTTATTCGACAAAAGACCAATAAAAATGCGCCTTTCTACAATATCTCAGCAGCTGATACGGAAGCAATTATTTTGCGCGCGATGAAAACGTCTGAACGTTGGCGCCAAATGAAAGATTTAGGAAAATCAGAGGATGAGATTCTCAAGTCATTTGAAGTGAAAACAGACATGCGTATTTTCTCGTGGAAAGGAGAAATAGATACGGTTATGACACCAAGAGATTCGATTGTGTACTATAAGCACTTCTTGCAAACGGGAATGATGTCTATGGAACCACAAACGGGTCATATTAAAGCTTGGGTTGGTGGAATCAATTACAAACACTTCCAATACGATCACGTAGGACAGGGAGCAAGACAGGTAGGATCGGTATTTAAACCTTTCGTTTATGCTACAGCTATTGAACAATTGCACTATTCTCCTTGTGATTCGATTATTGATTCACCATTTACGATGCCAAAAGGACGATATGGTATTGGACAAGACTGGTCGCCACAAAATTCAAACAGAAGTTATAAGGGAATTATGACTTTAAAACAAGCTTTGGCAGGATCTGTGAATACGATTACGGCTAAACTAATGGATAAAGTAGGCCCTAAAGCGGTTGTTAATATGACACGTGATTTAGGTATCTCAGCAGAGATACCTCAAAGTCCTGCGATTGCATTAGGAGCAGTTGATATTACAGTAAGCGATATGGTGGCTGCTTATAGTACATTTGCCAACCAAGGAATTTATGTAAAACCTGTATTTGTTACGCGAATCGAGGATAAAAATGGGGTAATCTTATTTAATGCAGTACCAGAAACAAAGGATGTATTGAGTAAAGATGTTGCTTATACGGTAGTGAAGTTGCTCGAAGGCGTTACAGAAAGTGGTTCTGGGGTTCGTTTGCGTACAACTTGGCAAGGACCAGGATATAAACGCGTAACGGGACACCCCTACAAATTCACCAATCCAATTGCTGGAAAAACCGGTACAACACAAAATCAAAGTGATGGGTGGTTCATTGGTATGGTGCCCAATTTAGCAACAGGAGTTTGGGTTGGAAATGACGATCGTGCCGCACATTTTAATACAATGCTGTACGGACAAGGAGCGACAATGGCCTTACCGATTTGGGGCTTGTATATGAATAAGTGTTATGCTGATAAAACACTGAATGTTTCGAAAGGAACTTTTGAAGTGCCCGAAGGATTATCGATCCGAGTGGATTGCTCAAAAGTACTACAAGAAACCGATAAATCAGATGACGAACTAGATACAAATGAATTTGATTTCTAATAAAAAAACGCCTTTTTTTAAAGGCGTTTTTTTTATATTTTAGAGGAGTTAATTAAACCAGAGATTATGATAAATAAAAAAGTAGCTAATGTCCAAGAAGCATTGGCTGATGTTCAAGATAATATGACGATAATGCTTGGTGGTTTTGGATTGTGTGGAATACCAGAAAACTCAATTGCAGAGCTTGTTCGCAAGAATATTAAAGGCTTAACGTGTATTTCTAACAATGCCGGAGTGGATGATTTTGGTCTAGGTTTGTTGTTGCAAAAACATCAAATTGACAAAATGATTTCTTCCTATGTAGGAGAGAACGCAGAGTTTGAACGTCAAATGTTGTCTGGAGAACTTAATGTTGAGTTAACTCCACAGGGTACTTTAGCAGAGAAATGTAGAGCTGCTAAGATGGGAATTCCTGCTTTTTTTACACCAGCAGGGTATGGAACGGAAGTAGCAGAAGGAAAAGAAGTACGTGTCTTTCATGGTAAACCCCATATTATGGAGGAAGCTTTTGAGGCGGATTTCGCTATTGTGAAAGCGTGGAAAGGAGATGAAGCAGGAAACTTAATCTTCAAAGGAACGGCAAGAAACTTTAATGAATGTATGGCGGGTGCTGGTAAAATTACCGTAGCAGAAGTAGAAGAATTAGTGCCAATTGGAACGCTGGATCCGAATGAAATTCACGTACCGGGTATTTTTGTAAAGCGCATTTTTCAAGGTGAAAAGTACGAGAAGAGAATTGAACAACGCACTGTTCGTCAAAGAAAATAACCAACCAACTGTTTAAAGAAATATTATGTTAGATAAAGTAGGTATTGCAAAACGCATAGCAAAAGAGTTACAAGACGGATTTTTTGTAAACTTAGGTATTGGTATTCCAACACTTGTTGCTAATTATGTACCAGAAGGAATGAATGTTGATTTTCAAAGTGAAAATGGCGTTTTAGGGATGGGACCCTTCCCTTATGAAGGAGAAGAAGATCCAGATTTAATTAATGCGGGAAAACAAACGATAACAACCTTAGCGGGAGCATCTTTTTTTGATTCGTCAACGAGTTTCGGAATGATTCGCGGAAAACACGTCGACTTGACTATTTTAGGTGCAATGGAAGTTTCTGAAAAGGGAGATATCGCCAACTGGAAAATTCCTGGTAAGATGGTAAAAGGAATGGGAGGTGCTATGGATTTAGTAGCTTCTGCAGAAAATATCATTGTCGCTATGATGCATGTAAATAAAGCAGGTGAATCAAAAATATTAAAATCGTGTTCACTGCCATTAACAGGCGTTGGTTGTGTGAAAAAAATTGTGACTGAACTTGCCGTAATGGAGGTTACACCACAAGGAATTAAATTACTAGAAAGAGCACCTGGTGTTTCGGTAGAAGATATTATTAAGGCAACAGAAGTTGAGCTAATTATAGAAGGAGATATTCCAGAAATGATGTTAGATTAAATAGAAAAAGGAGGTTTTTAACCTCCTTTTTTTATAGCGCTTGGTAGTTGATTCCCGTTTGTTGTACTATTTTATCGCCAGCTATTTTGCGATGCGTTTTCCAGTCGTTCTCACCCAAAGGAGGCAGCGTTAAGGCTAACTCATCTGCTTCTTTGCTGTAGTAATCCAATCGGTTCTCATAATAAGGAGACACTAAATTATATACTGCATTAGCCGTGAAATCTTGTTCTATTAGGGCAGTTGTAAATTGAATAATATCGTTGAGGTGAATCATGTTGATTGGCAACTCCGGATTATCGAGAACATCGCGGTTTACAATATAACGGACTGGTTTTCGATCAGGACCGAATAAACCACCTAAACGCAAAATGAAACTAGTTAATCCATCCGCAGTAAGTATAATCTCTTCTGCTGCTAAAATCTGTCGACTTGTTGGATCATTACTATACGATGTACTAGATTCAGTGACTACGGATTCACTAGGTGCATAAACTGAAACAGAACTCATCATCATTACCTTTTCAACTCTATTTTTCTTTAAATACGGCAATAAACGTTGAAAACTCGCCTGATATAAGGTGCTCTCTTCACCTCGAATGGGCGGAATTGTGATAATTAATAGATCAACACCTTGTAAAAAAGCGTGAATTTGTGCGTCATCCGGATGTTGTAAATCCACAAGATAGGGGTCAATGCCCTTTGTTTGTAGTTCTTCCAACTTGGATGCGCTTGTTGTTGAACCCTTTACAGTAAAGCTTTTATTTAGAAGATGTTGACTTAGGTGCAATCCCAACCAACCACAACCGAGTATGCCAATTGTTTTCATTTGTATTATTTTTTGACTATCAAAAGCTAAAATTACGGAATTACTTTGTGAGTGTAAATTAATCTATTGATATTTGAAATTATAAATTTCAGTAGACATGAAAAAAATCGCATTATCCCTGATGGCTTTCTTTCTTGTAGGAGGTAGTTTGACTACTCAAGCACAAGAAGTAGAAAAGCAAATTGTTATAGAAAATAGGAAAAACGCACCCGAACAACAAGATAAACCTTATGTTATTTTAGTGTCTTTGGATGGCTTTCGTTATGATTACATAGAAAAGCACCAGGCTAGTTTCTTACAAAAGTTGGCAAAAGAAGGTACGTCTGCAGAATCATTAATTCCGTCCTATCCTTCGGTTACGTTTCCCAACCATTATTCCCTTGTTACAGGAATGTACCCTGGGCATCATGGATTAGTAGGAAATACGATGTATGATCCTAAAATGAACGAGCGTTATTCGTTGGGTAATGCAAGTGCAGTGACCAATGCCAAATGGTATGGAGGAACACCTTTGTGGGTCTTAGCAGAACAGCAAGGCATGTTGAGTGCTTGTTACTATTGGCCAGGTTCAGAGGCTCCTATTCAATCGGTATTGCCAACCTATTATTACAAATACAGTGAGAAAACAGAGATAAAAAGCCGTATAGAAGAGGTAAGAGCTTGGTTGAAGTTGCCTGAAGAACAAAGACCACATTTTATTACGTTCTATATGCCAGAGGTTGATCATGCAGGACATAAATATGGACCTGATGCAGTGGAAACGTTTAAAGCTGTTCAACACGTAGATAAGGCAATAGAAAAACTTTATCAATTGATACAAGAATCTAAAATGCCAATCAATTTAGTTGTGGTGTCAGATCATGGGATGTTAGAATTAAATCAAGAAGAATTATTGAAATTGCCCTTTGAGGTAAATGACAAAGAATTAACCGTTGCTTCTAATGGAACGTTTGTCAGCCTTTTTGTCCAACATCCAAAAGAGGTAGAAAAATGGTATAAGATAGCAAAAGAGTCAGCAGATTCTAAATATATGCAAGTATTCTTAAAAGATGAATTGCCTAAAGAATATCATTTTGGTAGGGCTGACGATCGTTTTAATCGAGTAGGCGATATTGTGATAACAGCTAATCCACCTTATTACTTTACGAATCGACCATTGGCAGGTAGCCATGGATATGATCCCGCATTGGTCAAAGAGATGCATGCTTTGTTTGTTGCAATTGGTCCTAACATTCGAAAGCAAAATAGGATACCATCTTTTGAGAACATACATGTGTATCCGATAATTGCCAAAATACTTGGCTTATCAGTAGATCAAGTTAAAATTGATGGCAATATGAGTGTTGGCGATCAGGTGTTGACAAATTAAAAAAGACCTATATAAAATAAAAAACTCGATCTTGAAAAAGATCGAGTTTTTTTATTAGAATTGATATCCAAAACCAAGATTCAAATAGATGTTGTGCATACTAAATGAAATGGCGTCAAAATTTTTGTCTAATAGCCCATTAAAACCATAGGTAACATCTCCGAATAGGAAGAAGTTTTGATTGACCTTCCACTCAGCGCCAATTTGTGTACCCCATTGGAATTTATTCACATGATTCGAGAAATCGTAATCTGCTTTTTTTCCGTCTTCGAAGATTAGTTTTTGACCTGTCGGATTGTTTTGTCTGAGGTAACCATCATATACATAGCCATCAAATGATTGATCAATAGCTGTGGAGAAATACAATCCTCCATAGACATTCCATTGCTCATTGATGTTATATGTAGCCAGTACAGGAAAAGTTAAGTACGTATTTCGGATTTCAGTTTTTACATCTCCTGTAAAGTGTCCCTTTACATAAGCGCCATTGTAATTGATTTCGGTTAAATAATCTTTTACTCTAGCGTCCGTTTTCATTCCTTTTCCTTCTACGCGAATTCCAAGTCGAATCCCCCATTTGTGTTCGTCAGATAGCCATTTGGTCATATTAGCTTCCATGCCCAATTGTAGTGTTGGATTATAACTTTTTACCTTTCGTATTTCACGAGGTAATCCCAAAGGAGCGGCTCCACCAATACTAAATTGAGAACGCACTTGGTAGGTTACATTATGATTGAAAAAATGTTGTTTTTTTTGCTCTCCTTCTTGTGCATAGGTTGATAAGGCTATAGAAGAGAGAAGAATAATATATAGATAATTAAAATTCATTGCTGTAGATTTAAATTAGTTTTTTAAGATTTCAACTTCATCAATGTAAAGTGTACTTCCAATAGCTCCATTAAAGAGACTTCCTTCTTCACTAGAGGAGAAAACAATTGCTAATTTGTATTTTTTATTTGAATCGTATGATTTACCTTCTACATAAGTAAACGGAATTTCAAATAAGGTCCACGTGGTTGTTTCCTTTTTTAGTTCAGCTGGTACACGTGCAATCGAAACGATTTTTTCATCAATAAAGTCGTGATCCCCATATAAAAAGTCCGTTTTGTCAGCCTCAAAAAGTACTGCATAAGCATCCCAGCGGTCTTCTTTGAGTTTGTTTTTATCGGGATTATTTACTTGGAATTCTTTTCCTCTAGTATATTTATAGAATCCTCTAAAAACGGTTGGTTCATAGTTGAATTCAAAGCCAAATTTCGTTCCTTTTAACGGTTTTGAAACCGCGGTAGCGATGTCAAATTCTCCTAAAAATAAATTTCCTGCTGCTAATGGACTTCCCATCATTGGGCCTAGCGGTTCAGTAGATAAAGTTGTTAACTTGATACCGTGTCCGACAAAACCATTTGGTACAACAGAGGTTGGGAAATCACTTGGTTTTTTTGCATTGTCGGGATCTCCATCTGTCATTGCGAAACCAATGTTTCCACTAGCCCAAATGTATTCTTCTTTCTCTATGCCCTTGTCATCTAGGGTAATGTCATAAAGCACATGGTAGATATCAGTACTATAGAATCCTCCTGCTACTTCTTTGAATCGTTCAAAATTGTAGATCGTAGAAATTTCGGCATTGGTAAAATCAACCGTATAAATTTTACTCCAGTTTTGGCTCTGTGAAGTCACGCGATAAATTAACGGTCCCTGACTAAAATCGCGTACTGTTCCACTTGCAGGAACAATTGTGGCCCCATTAGTCAGTGTAAATTCAGGTGCCACTTGAGTTAAGTCTAATGACTTGGAAACTCTAAATGTTACTTTATCATTGCTGATAATAGGCGCTGTTAACAAAAATTCAGGATTGATTTTTGCCGTTTCAATATCGGCTTCTGCATTTAATGCTTCATCTTTGATACAAGATGAAAAAAGGATCCCTATCACTAGCGATAGGGATAAGAAAAAGTATTTGTTTCTCATCATTGAAATGGATTTATTATGTTTTGTACACGCAATTGCACTAATGGTGTAACCAAGACTTACAAATTTACGCTATATTAACGAGAATATGCGTTTTTTGCTTATTCGGTGAATGTATTGTGATTTTTTGTGCTTAAAACAAAAAAACAAGGGAATCCTTTTAGTACTATCAACGTAAAATTAATTTTTTTTTGATAAAATGATTCACAATGGACTGAAAGAACGATATAATTCAGTAGTTATGATCTTGACCTATTGGATAAGACAGGTGAAAGACTAGAATTGATAGCCAAATCCCACATTTAAATAAATGCTGTACATGGAGAACGAGATTGCTTCAAAATCTTTTTTAAACAGGTTGTTTAATCCCCAATTAAGATCAGAAAACAAGCGTAAATGATCGTTTACTTTGTATTCGAAACCCCAAGCAGTTCCCCATTGAAATCGATTTAAATCCGAAGAAAAGTCGTATTCTCCTTTTGCGCCATCTTGAAACTCAACGGGTGTACCAATAGGATTGCCTTCTCGCAAGACTCCGTTGTATACATAGCCCGTAAAATCTTTGTCAATTAAACCTGAGAGATAGAGTCCACCATAAATGTTCCAATTTTCATTGACTTGATAGACGGCAAGTACGGGAAAGGTAATATATGAATTTTTCATTTTTGTTTTTACGTTCCCTGTAAAGTATCCTTTGGTTTGTTTGCCATCGTCACCATCAATTTGTGTATAGTAATTTTTAACACGCGCATCGGTTCGCATACCGCGTCCTTCAAAGCGAAGACCTGTTCGTATTCCCCACCTATGTGTATCGGTTAGCCATTTGGTGGCATTCACCTCTAATCCCAATTGCAGGGTTGGGTTGTAGCTGTTTATTTCTCGAATTTGAGCGGGGATACCCAAAGGTGTACTGCCGCCAATACTAAATTGCGCTCGTGCTTGATAGGTTGTGTTTTTCTTGAAAAATACAGCAAAAGAAGAGGTGTTTTGTTCTTCAAAGAAAGAGGTCTCGAGCGATTGTGCAAAAAGGCCATTGGGAAGCGCAACAAGACAGATCAACAGCAGGTATAGAAGGGAATTATTCTTTTTCATACACTAATTCTATTTCATCAACAAATAAGGTGCTTCCAATGGCACCTTTAAAAGCAGCGCCATCTATACTTGAGGTCATCACAATAGCAAGCATATAGTCTTTATGGGGATCATACGTTTTTCCTAGTACAAGCGTAAAGGGAATATTAAAGGTAGACCAAGTTGTCGTTTCCAAGCGGTCAGCTGCTGAGATTCGGGCAATCGCAACATTTCTTGGATCCGCAAAATCGTGATCTCCTGTTAGGTAGTTGTCCTTTTTTTGTAATTCAAAAATAATAGCATAGATATCAAAAGAATCTCGTGCACCTACAACTTCATTGTAATCCTCATCTGTTACCTTTTCACCAGGGGTATATTTGTAAACCCCACGAAGGGTTTGAGGTAGTGCGCCTGAATAGGGCAAGCCAAAACGAGTGGATTTTAAGGCGTTGAACGGATTGAGTTTAAATTGCCCTAAAAATAAATTTCCTGCAGCGATTGGATTACCGGTTGCTGCCGCAAAGTTTGAGGTATAAACGGTTTGCATTTTTACCGCTAATCCTCCGCGACGACCTTGGGCTACTGCTGTGGGATAGCCTTCTGGAGGTGTTGAACCTGCGATAGTTGCGTACCCTTGATTTCCGCTATCCCAATCGTATATTTTTTCTCCATTGGAGCCAATTTCATAAAAACGATAGTAGCGATTTCGATCCGTGAGTTCAGCGTTGTTGAAATCGTAAAACGTACTTAATTCATCACTGGTAAAACTCACCAGATACGTTTTTTTCCAACGTTGATCTTGAGCCGTAACCACTACTTTTTGAGCCGTAGTAAAATTCCTCGTCACTCCATTAGGTGGATCCATTGTTGCATTGGGCGAAACGATGAAAAATGGTGTTTGTTTTTCTAGATCAACATTTGATTTAACGCGAAACTCTACAGTGGTATTGGTGATAATAGGATCCATTTTCAAATATTCTGTAGGAATATAAGCTTCTAGAATGTCTGCATTTGTATCTAGTTCTTCGTCTTTAATGCAACTACTATGCAGTAGACCTAAACCTAGCAACAAAAGTGAAATACGGTGCTTCATAAAGGGGTTAATTAAGTAAAGACTTGTTTTACAATTATCTTGCCATTTCTACTGGTGTTTTTTATCTTTTTGAATAAGGAAAGATACTGTTATTTTAGTTTCAAAAATGAGTTTTAATCCTGTTTTTTTTAAGGTAAATATCTCTTTTGTTGTTAAAAGAGTTGGTATAATTGTTTTTAAGAGTAAGAAACAAATAAAAATAAAAAGTAAAGTTTCAGGTTCCTTAGTGTAGAATTTCAAATTTGTTCTTTGTTTTGTGCGGTATGCAGATGCAAATCTGAAGGAATCTCTCATTATTTCTATCGATAATAGTATATTTGTTTGATTGTAAATAGACTATATGAAAATCAAAGGATTCGTTTGTTTGCTGTTTCTTGTGGTTGCAAGTCTGAGAGGACAAGAAAGAGCCGTGTGGAGTAGCTATTTTTCTTATAAAGAATTAGTTGCACTAACCCAAGGTAGGGATGTTGTCTTCGCAGCGACACCTTCTGCTTTGTTGCGCTATAATGTAAATAGCGCTAGCGTTGAGGTGTACAATTCTATTAGTGGACTAAAAACCAATACCATTACGGCCCTCCATTTTAGTGAGGTACACCAAAAGTTACTAGTTGGAAATGAGGATGGAAGTTTGCTTGTATTTGATTTAAAAAGTGATCGCATCCGCACCATCTTAGACATAAAGAATAAACCCTCTTTGCAACAGTCAGAACGCAGAATTAATGCGTTTTTGGAAGTAAAAGGAGAGGTTTATATTGCAACTAATTACGGAATAAGTGTTTTTAATCTCAACAATAACGCTTTTGGAGATAGCTTTTACATTGGGCAGAACGGAAAGAATACCGTGGTACGTGATGTGGTTGCTACTAGTAAGGATTTAATTGCTATTACAGCTGAGGGTATCAAGCAAATTGATTTACAAAGTTTAAATAAAGTAGATTACAGACAATGGAATCTTTGGGAGAATAGCACCAAATGGGAACGTGGATTTGTTCGTCAAGAGAAGTTGTATCTTAGTGCAAAAGAGGAGGCTGTGTTGTACCAATGGCTTGAACCGAACCAAGTTCAAACAATTGTGTTGCTAGAAGAACCGATTGTGAAATTCAATGTAAATGAAGAAGATCGCTTATTGGTGATTACGCCATCTAAAGTCTTTGCTTTACAGGCAGAGAATCAGCTAGTGGAAGTAGCCCAGCAAAACAACTTGATTGATGTTGTTGCAGTGAAAGGAAATTACTATTTGGGAAGTAATTACGATGGGTTGTTGCAACTGTCTAAATCGGGAGCTAAAGAATCTCTTTCGCCTGACGGACCAGAATCAAACCGCATTTTTTCGTTGCTCGCTACGCGTGCGGGTACTTGGTTTATCAGTGGTGGATATGATAAAAATACCTACAATCCCTATGTGCCTACGTTAACAGGAAGGGGATTGAGTTATTTCAATAAGAAAAAGGGATGGGAATTTATTTGGCTTACTCAATTAAAAGACGCAAAAGCTTTAACCTATGCAACGTTAAACCCTAAAAATGACAATGAATTGTTTGTGGGGTCTTATCACTCTGGGTTGTTGCAGATCAAATTAAATTCCAGTAAAATTAGCACAAGCGAAGTTAGCTTGTGGAATCACGAAAATACGGGACCTACGGGATTGGAGAATTTGGAAATTGACCCAGAAGATCCGTCATTTCCTCCTGGTTATGCCAGCGTACGCGTGAATGGAGTCGTTTTTGATACACAAGGCAAATTGTGGATGACGAATAATTTTGTGCGACGTGCCTTGAAAATGAGAGAAGCAAGTGGCAAGTGGGAATCCTATACAACTACTTCAGGCATGTTCGATTATAAGAGAGGGAACTATGGGCGATTGGTTGTCGATAAAAACAACACCAAATGGATTCCGTCTTTGGAAGATGGGATGATGGCATTTAACGAAACAAAAAACAATCGATTAGCCTCATTTAATACTGATTTAGGAACATTGCCTTCCAATAATGTCAGCACTTTGGCTTTGGATAAAAACAATCAGCTTTGGATTGGAACAAATAAGGGATTGCGCGTTATTCAGAATGTCAATCAGTTTTTGCAAACGACCAATCTCAAACCGACCAATATCGTGATTGAGGAGAATGGAATAGCCGAAGAACTTTTTTATCAGCAATATATTACGAAAATTGAGGTAGATGGTGCAAACCAAAAGTGGGTCGCTATAGCCGATGCAGGGGTATTCTTAGTTTCTCCAACAGGTAAGGAAATTAAATATCACTTTACGAAAGATAATTCACCTTTGCCAAGTAATACAATCAATGATATTGCTGTGGATCCAATTGCAGGAGAGGTCTTTTTTGCAACTGATCTGGGCGTTGTATCTTTCTTAGGAGATACTTCTGAAGGACAAGAATCCAATAGTTCTTTTTATGCCTATCCCAATCCTGTACGTCCTGAATATTTAGGCGAGGTACGCATTGTAGGATTGATGGATCGCTCCGTTGTAAAAATAACGGATATCGAAGGGAACTTGGTTTTTGAAGCCACATCAAATGGAGGAACCGTTGTTTGGGATACCCATGCATTCAATGGAAAGAGTGTTGGATCAGGTGTATATTTAATCCTAGTATCTTCCGCAGATAACAGCAATACTAAAGTTAAAAAATTAATGATCATTCGCTAATGGTTATACAGACAAAGGCCATCGTCTTACAGTCCATAAAATATCAAGATAAAAGTTTGATTGTTAAGTGCTTGACAAAAGAAGTGGGAATCCAGACTTTTTTTGTACGCAACGCTTTCGCTAAAGGGAAAAATGCACAGAAAATTGCGTATTTTCAGCCGTTGATGTTGTTGGATATTACTTTTTCCTTTAAAAATAAAGGGGGAATGGAGTATTTCAAAGAGATTAAAGTCGATCAAGTCTATCAAACGATTTACTATGATTTTTCTAAAAATAGCATTGCTCTTTTTGTCAGCGAAATATTGAGCATGATTGTCAGCGAGCAAGAACGCGATGAACAATTTTATACGTTTATTGAAGCTGCCTTACTTTGGTTGGATACACATGATGAAACCGCAAATTTTCACCTGTTGCTCTTAGTGGAACTCACCAAATACCTTGGCTTTTACCCAGACTCCTCCGAGATGGAATGCCATTACTTTGACTGGGTAGAAGGTGTTTTTACCAATGTACACGTGGCTAGTTGCTTTGATGGGGAGGAAACTTTTTTGTTTAAGCGACTCCTGCGTTTAGGCTTTGAATCTGATCAAAAAATATTTTCGTCTCGTGATAGAAAAACGTTATTGGCCCTCTTGATGAAATATTATGAAGTGCATTTTACAGCATTTAAGAAGCCCAAGTCGTTAGAGATTTTGAAAGAGGTGTTTTCGTGAAGTAGCATACTTTGTTTTTGCCCAGTCAATTGTGACTGTTAAATACGATAAAAACAAATTTTCCCAAGAATAAATTCCACAAGCTACAAAAGCTAGATTAAGCAAACCGTATGTTTTTACTTCTTACCATCCTATAAAAAACGCAAATTCATCCAAAAAAGCCTTTTTTTGCTCTTTTTAGTAGCAATAATTTGAGCTGTAATTAAATGAAAATGCGTAAATTCGCCCAATTGATTAAAAAATAGTAGAATAATAACGATGAGCACTAAATTTACAGAATATAAGAATCTTGATATGTCAGGGGTAGCAGCTGAGATGCTGGCATTTTGGAAAGAACAATCAATATTCGAAAAAAGTATTAGTACGAGAGAGGATAATAAGCCTTTCGTATTTTTTGAAGGACCACCTTCAGCTAATGGAAAACCTGGTATTCACCACGTAATGGCTCGTACGATTAAAGATATTTTTTGTCGATATAAAACGCAAAAAGGATTTCAAGTTAAGCGAAAAGCAGGTTGGGACACTCATGGATTACCTGTTGAGTTAGGTACAGAGAAAGAATTAGGGATTACAAAAGAAGATATCGGGGTAAAAATTACCATCGAAGAATATAATCAAGCTTGTAAGCGTACGGTGATGCGTTATACAGATTTGTGGAATGAATTGACACAACAAATGGGGTATTGGGTAGATATGGAAGATCCATATGTTACCTATAAACCAAAGTATATGGAGTCTGTTTGGTGGTTGTTAAAACAGATTTACGACAAAAATTTATTGTATAAAGGATATACCATCCAACCCTATTCGCCCAAAGCTGGTACAGGTTTGTCTTCGCATGAGATCAACCAACCAGGCGCGTATAAAGATGTAACAGATACTACCGTTGTAGCGCAGTTTAAAGCCATAGAAGCAACGCTTCCTGACTTTTTACAAGGATTGGGGACGATTCACTTCTTGGCTTGGACGACAACACCTTGGACGTTGCCATCGAATACCGCTTTAACCGTAGGCCCTAAAATTGACTATGTATTGGTTCAATCATTCAACCAATATACAGGAGAGCCTATTCAAGTAATTTTGGCTAGTGCATTAGTTGGCAAGCAATTTGCAGGAAAATTTACAGCAGTAGAAACGGCAGCCGAAGTAGACACCTACCAAGAGGGAGATAAAAAGATCCCGTATTTTATCGTTAAATCGTTCAAAGGAGCTGATTTGGTGGGGATTAAATACGAGCAATTACTTCCATATACCTTGCCTTATCAAAACCCAGAAGATGCATTTAGAGTGATTTCGGGTGACTTCGTAACGACAGAAGATGGTACGGGTATTGTACATACAGCTCCTACTTTTGGTGCGGATGATGCGAAAGTAGCGAAAGAAGCTACACCTGAAGTTCCTCCTATGTTAATTTTAGATGTTGAAGGAAATCCTGTGCCTTTGGTAGACTTACAAGGTCGCTTTGTCAAAGAAATGGGGGAAGAGTTTGGTGGAAAATACGTGAAGAATGAGTATTATGACGACGGAACTGCACCAGAACGTTCGGTAGACGTTGAAATTGCCATCAAATTAAAAGAAGAAAATAAAGCATTCAAAGTAGAAAAATACGTGCACAGTTATCCACATTGTTGGAGAACGAATAAACCAGTATTATACTATCCTTTAGATTCTTGGTTTATCAAGATCACGGAAGTAAAAGACCGCATGTTCGAATTGAATGAGACGATTAACTGGAAACCAAAAGCAACAGGAGAAGGACGTTTTGGAAATTGGTTGAAAAATGCCAACGACTGGAACTTATCTCGTTCGCGTTATTGGGGTATTCCACTTCCAATCTGGAGAACAGAAGATAAAACAGAAGAGTTAATCATTGGTTCAATGGAACAAATGATGGCGGAGATTGCAAAATCAAAAGCTGCTGGTTTCCAAGGAAATAATCCGTATGAAGGGTTTGTGGTAGGAGATATGTCGGAAGAAAACTACGACAAAATCGATTTACACAAAAACGTGGTCGATGCGATTGTACTCGTTTCCCCTAGTGGAAAACCAATGTACCGCGAAGCGGATCTAATTGACGTTTGGTTTGATTCTGGATCGATGCCATACGCACAATGGCACTATCCGTTCGAAAATAAAGAGCTAGTGGATCAAAATGGAGCCTATCCTGCTGATTTTATCGCAGAAGGAGTGGATCAAACCCGCGGATGGTTCTATACACTACACGCAATTGCAACGTTGGTATTTGATACAAAAGCCTATAAAAATGTGGTGTCGAACGGTTTAGTTTTGGATAAAAATGGATTGAAAATGTCTAAGAGTTTAGGCAATACCATCGATCCTTTTGAAACATTAGCGGAACATGGCCCAGATGCAACGCGTTGGTATATGATTTCCAATGCCAATCCATGGGATAACCTAAAGTTTGATTTAGAAGGGATTACGGAAGTTAGAAGAAAATTCTTCGGCACGTTATATAACACCTATAACTTCTTTGCACTATATGCTAATATCGATGGTTTCAACTATTCAGAGGCTGAGGTTCCATTAAAGGATCGTCCAGAAATTGACCGTTGGATCTTATCCGAATTGAATACTTTAGTACAAAAAGTAGATGAGTGCTATGGCGATTATGAACCAACACGTGCTGCAAGAGCGATTACAGAATTTGTAACAGAAAACTTGAGTAACTGGTATGTGCGTTTATGTCGTAGAAGATTCTGGAAAGGCGAGTACGCTCAAGATAAAATTGCCGCTTACCAAACGCTGTATACGTGTTTAATCACGGTGACTAAATTAGGTGCTCCGATTGCTCCATTCTTTATGGATAGACTTTACAGAGACTTAACCTTAGTGACGAATAAAGAAAATGTAGAATCTGTACATTTGGCTGATTTTCCAACATTCGATCCCTCATTCGTTGATGCAGGATTAGAGAGTAGAATGCACAAAGCACAGGTGATTTCTTCTTTGGTTCTTTCTTTACGTAAAAAAGAAATGATTAAAGTACGTCAACCGCTGCAACGTATTATGATTCCTATCTTGGATGAGAATCAACGTTTAGAGATACAAGCGATTGAGGATTTGATCAAAGCAGAGGTTAACGTGAAAGAAATTGAGCTGTTAGATGATGCTTCAGGAATTTTGGTGAAGCAAATCAAACCAAATTTCAAAACATTAGGACCGCGTTTTGGAAAAGATATGGGGTTGATTGCTAAGGAAATACAAAAATTCACCCAAGAAAATATTTCTGAAATTGAGAAAAACGGAGAAATTGTTTTAAAATTAACGGAAAAAAGTATTATATTAACACTTTCGGACGTAGAGATTACCTCTCAAGATATTGAAGGATGGTTAGTAGCCAATGAAGGAGGAATTACTGTTGCACTGGATATTACCATCACAGAACAATTGAAAAAAGAAGGGATTGCTAGAGAATTAGTAAACCGCATCCAAAATATTAGAAAAGATTGCGGGTTCGAAGTAACAGATAAAGTAAAAGTTACATTGCAAGATGTAGTAGAAATAAGAGAAGCTGTTTTAGCAAATGAGGATTATATTAAATCTGAAACATTAACTCATACATTAGAATTTGTAGAAACATTAGAAAACGGTGTAGATGTAGAGTTTGATGAGCTGAAAACGCGAGTATTAATTTTAAAATAAAATTAAAATTATGAAAGAGACTGGCGAATTAGTACGTTATTCTGACGCAGAGCTGGCAGAGTTCAAAGAGTTGATTCAAGCTAAAATTGAAAAAGCACAAGCTGATTTAGAATTGATCAAGAGTGCATATATGAATGATTTAAACAACGGGACAGATGATACATCTCCTACGTTTAAAGCATTTGAAGAAGGTAGTGAAACAATGTCCAAAGAGGCAAATTCACAATTGGCTATTCGCCAAGAGAAGTTCATTCGCGATTTAAAAAATGCATTAATTCGCATCGAAAATAAAACCTATGGGTTGTGTAAAGTGACAGGTAAATTAATTGATAAAGAACGATTAAAATTAGTCCCTCACGCAACCATGAGTATTGAAGCAAAAAATATGCAACGATAAATCATAAAAACAACGCTCTTTTAACTAAAGGAGCGTTTTTTTTATCACGCAAAATCGTTTACATTTGCCTGTAAAAGAGAAAAGAATGTCATTAAAGAAAGCCTATTTACTAGTTGCTATAATTTTAATTATCGACCAGTGGTCAAAGATTTATATCAAAACGAATTTTTTGTTAGACGAAGAGATTTTTGTCTTTGATTGGTTTCGAATTCACTTTATAGAAAATGAAGGTATGGCTTGGGGCGTTTCTCTTCCTGGTGACTATGGAAAATTAGCATTAACCCTGTTTAGAATTATCGCTGTTTTTGGTATTGGCTGGTGGTTACAAGATTCCATCAAGAAAAAGCTGTCTAATTACTTGATTGTGGCTATTTCGTTAATTTTAGCAGGTGCAGTAGGTAATATCATTGATTCGATGTTCTACGGTGTTATTTTCAACGATAGTACGCACCAATTAGCAACGTTGTTCTCGGATAAACCCTATGGAACCTTTTTCCATGGAAAAGTAGTGGATATGCTGTATTTTCCTATTTGGCGTGGTAACTTGCCAGAATGGCTTCCAATCTGGGGCGGTAAGTACTTTACTTTTTTTAACGCCATTTTCAATTTTGCCGATACCGCAATCTCCGTAGGTGTGGGGATTCTAATTGTTTGGAATAAACGCATTTTTAAAAACTAGCTTGGTTAGTTAGGGGTGAATAGTGATGTGTTAAGGGTGAATCATCTGACTGAGTGCAAACTTTCTAAACCACAATCCTGACAACGAGCAAACCGCGCAACAAACAAACCACACAAAATAAAAGAATTTCACTATCTTCACTTCTCGAAAAAAGTGAGTTATGAAGATATTAGAGGAAGTCATTCTACCTGGAGAGAGCAAGACCGTACATTTAGAAATTGCGCGATTGCATACGGCAACCAAATTAAAGATTCCCGTAATTATTTCCCGAGCATTGGAGGACGGACCTACGATTTTGCTATCAGCAGGATTGCATGGAGATGAGCTCAATGGCGTAGATATTGTCCGTCAAATTGTACACAGTGGATTAAACCGACCGAAGCGCGGAACGATTATCTGTATTCCTGTGATTAATATCTTTGGGTTTATTAATAAAACTCGCGAATTTCCCGATGGACGCGATTTGAATCGCGTATTTCCTGGAAGTAAAACAGGATCGTTGGCTGGGCGTTTTGCCTACCATATTCTAACGCATATTATTCCACATGTTGATTTTGTGATCGACTTTCACGCAGGGGGACAGAGCCGTTTTAATGCGCCTCAATTGCGCATTGCTACAGACGACAAGGAAAGCCTAGAGCCTTTAGCTGCGATCTTTCATCCTCCTTTTTTACTGTATTCTAATCAAATTTCAGGATCCTTTCGAAATGCCTGTGCAAAACGAGGAGTGAAAATGTTGCTTTTTGAAGGTGGAAAATCATTAGATATCAACGCCGATATCTCCAAAATGGGGGTAGAGGGAACCAAGCGTGTGTTGCGTCATTTTGATATGTTACTCGAGGAGTTTGATGTTGAAAATCGCACGGATAAAATGGTGGTGATTACCCAATCCGTTTGGGTACGCGCAAAACAATCGGGCTTGATGCACGATCAAGTCGCTGTGGGTACCTATGTGCGAAAAGGAGAAGCCCTCGCTTATATCTCAGATCCTTATGTAAAGGAAAACATGATGATTAAAGCACCAAATAGCGGATACGTCATCAATGTTAATGATTCGCCTATTGTATACCAAGGCGATGCTATTTTTCACCTGTCAAAAAATGTAAGCAATGAATAAAAACACCTTGCGTCAAACCTATATTCAAGCGAGAGAAGCCCTTTCTCCAGAAGAAATTGACGACAAAAGTCTGGCCATCGCCAATCAAGCGCTGCGTTTGCCCATTTGGGATAAAACCAACTATCACTTGTTTCTATCAATTGTAGCAAAAAAAGAAATAGACACGGACTATTTGTTGCAAGTATTAGCGGGCAAGGATAAGAATATCGTACTGTCTAAGTCGGATTTTAAAACAGGCGATATGCAACATTACCTCCTAACGGATAATACCGTTTTGCGTGTGAATACGTATGGTATACCAGAACCACAAGGGGGAATTGAAATTCAAGAAACTCAACTCGATGTTGTTTTTGTTCCCTTACTTGCCTTTGATCAACAAGGAAATCGCGTGGGATATGGCAAAGGGTTTTACGATCGATTTTTGCAAAAATGTAAACCAGAAGCCATCAAAGTGGGACTTAGCTTTTTTGAGGCTGTTCCATCTATAGATGAAGTATCTGAATTAGATATCGCACTTGATTATTGCATTACTCCAACAGAAATTTATACGTTTAAATAAAAAAGCGATGCCTAGGCATCGCTTTTTTGTTGCAGTTATTACCGCGTCCAATACAAGTAGAATACTGTCTCATTTATACTTTTGAACGTTGAGTTGAACGAGGTCAACTATATTGTTTTATTTCTAGTGATATGAAATACAATCAATTGGTAATCAATGTAGTAATAGTATAAGTAAAGGATTTATTTTAGCCGCTGAATTTGCTAGCAGTAGGGAAAAATAAAGAAAGTTAAAAAATTTAACGATACGTCTACTTTTGGCATCGTATTTGCATTTTTTCATAGTGAAATGAATGTGATAATTACCCAATAATCATGTCTTTTGTTTTTAATACTCTCGTATTTTGAGATTATAGACTAGGCCTACTGTTTTTTTATATCATTTTATTTTAAGAAACAAGTAAGTAAGTTGCATAGTATAGGATTTGCTGTTCATCTGTTTTTTCTTCAATATTTTTTTGCGGTACCCGATTAGAATTGCTTCGACAATCTAATTTCTTTATGCTTTGTGAAAGCAGTTTTCAGGAGAAACGTCTTCATCGGTAGAGCTTAATTCGTGTAAATAGGTTGGATGTAAAACTAGTGTTGAAGAATCTATACTATTTGTGGATTGACAATTGAGTTGGTTAATAAAAAAATCTCCTCCATAACTATTTATAGTATAGGTTAGGGGTAGTTCGTGTTATAGGCAAGGGGGCTTTGTGTATGGACGAATGGGGTATTGGAGGACATCAAAATCTTTTTTAAAGTTATGAGTTTGAAGTTTGTTAGGAAGATGTAGAGAAAAAAACAATTGTTTATTCGCAGTGGTCCGGAATACAACGAATAAACAAGGTGTTACTTGTATAATCAGTTGATTCAATCGCAGTAGATGGATTGACATAAAAACTTTAAAAATGAAAAAATCGATGAGAGTAGTACTATTTATAGTTTTGTTTTTAATCATCGAAAATGCTTTTGGGCAAATGAGAATTAAAGATTGCGCTACACAACAATTCGTTGCGGATGTTGTGGTGTATGATGCACAAAACAATACCATTCTAGGTGTTTCAGATAAGCATGGCGCAGTAGAAATAGATCCGCACATAGTAGATCTAACACTGGTGCATCCAGACTATGGGAATATTAAAACGATGAGACAAGAGGTGATTTGTATTGATCAATCGCTAAACACGATTGTTATTGAAATGCAATTTGATGCTAAAAAGAATTGTTGAGCGTGCTTCAAAATACCTATGATCAGTATCGTATTGATCCGTATGATGAACAGCTGTTTTTGTATACAGGAAATATTTATGAAAACAATAGGCAAGGAGAGTTATTGGCACAGGAAAAAGGGGGGGCAACCAAAATTCAACCTTTTATGATACTTCTTTTTTTATATCTGATCGGTTAGCAGATTTTTACGATCACATGAGTATAGTCTCTTTTCTTCCATTAATAGCAGATGATAAAATCTACTTTTTTTTCAACAGTAAAAAACATTTCAACAGGTTGATTAAAAAAGTTAAAGCAGCAAAGGTCAATAAGATCAAGTCAGATTATTTTGTTTATGACAATACGGGGGTTAATTATTGGCAGTTTGAGATTGATCCTGTGGACAAACGAGTCGTGCGCTTTGTTAATTCAAAAGTAGAGCTCTTTGCTTCTGATCGCAAAAGAAAAAGCCCAATAGTACAGCGCTTGATTGAGGTCCGTTATAACCTAGTCGGCAATAAATTAGGGCAGAGTTTGCATTTATTCGAATGGTACAAATCAACTTCTTCAGAACTGTCGATGACAAAATATTTGACGATCAACACCGTTGGTGCACAGGATGTGCCATTTGAAAAGAGTTATTCTGCTTTGGAGTATGGTAAATTGAAAATGCAGAGAAAAAAGGAAATTAGAGATTTAGTCTATGAGAGGAGAAAATAGAACCTAGTTGATGTAGGTAGAGAAAATAAAGCGATGCCGATGCATCGCCTTTTTGTTTAGGAAATAGGATGTTTTTGATCCATGTCTTTAAAATCTTCATCTTGTTGACGCATCTTAATAAAATCCGTCACCGATAGTTTGGTGATCTCTTTAAAAGCAGTAGAAAAGCTTTTGGAATTACCAAAACCAAACTCGTCAGCTAAACCCGTTAGGTTGAGCAAGTGCAATTTGGGATTATAGGTTAATTCTCTTACCGCATGTTGAATGCGCAATCGCTTTAAGTAATCAGAGAAATTGATGTGCTTCTCTTCGTTAAAAAATTTAGATAGGGTATTGCGGTTGGTGCCGAATTGACGGGCCAACTCATCCTGCGTAATTTTTTGTAAGAATCCCTTTTTATTTTCAAAATCCTCTAATTTCTTTACAAGAACCTGTGTGGTATTGAGTGGTTGACTTATTTCGGGTATTTCTACAACTGGAATAGTAGCTTGTACCTGTTGTAAACGATCCGAAAGCTGTATAGGTGTCTGAGGCGCATGATCAATAATATGCCTGTATTGCTGCTGTAATTTTTGCTGTTTCTTTTGGTAGTATAAAAGCCCGACAAATACAAGTAAGATCAATACCGTAACTAAACCATATAACCCTCTGATTTTTGACTTGCTTTTCGAAAGCTCATATTCTAACTTTTTCTGTGAGGCTTCTAATTTCTTGGTATCAAGATGTACATGCATATACGAGCTCAATTTGCTGTTCTTTTTGTGTAGTTCAGACGAAAGCCCCATCAAAAGTTTGGTATAGTACAACTCTTTTTCTAGGTTCTTCTTATTTTGATAATAGGTAATCAAATAGTCAAAGGCCTCACTTAATTCCGTATTAGCAAAAGCCGTTTCGAGGTATAGCTTTTCTATTTTTTCAAAATAAGGCAATGCTTTCTCTCGCTGATTGGTTTCCCACGCATTTTTTCCAAGATATAAATAGGCTAAATGCTCATTGCCAAAATCGCCATTGGTTTGTATAGGGGGTATAGATACTGTAAGTAAGGAATCAGAAAGGGGATAGTTTTTTATGCGATGATTATACATCCCATTGATTAAGTCAAAGTAAGCGGTTTCTAATGCTTTATCTTTTGAGGTCAGTTTGGCAATGGATGCATAACCGTCACGCAATAAAAGTTGAAGGGTATCATTCTTTTGCTGACGAAAATTGGTTTTGCTTAATGAGAATACACTGGTGATATAGCCTCTTAGATTATTGTAGGTATTGCTAGTATCGTGGAGTTTACTTTGATAATAGTCAATAACTTCTTTGGTTACTTTTTCTGATTTATCATAATCGTCTAAATGGTAATAGATGGAACTAATAGAACTTTTAACTTTGTTTAATGTATATTCATCTTGGGCGCCTTTTAAATAATCTTCCGCTTTTAATCCATATTCAAGGGCTGTTCTATAGTTTTTGTTAATGTATTCCACATAGCTTTTTACATTATAGGCTGTACCTACGGCTTTGATATCATTAAGCGTTAAAGCATAATTAAGTAAGCTATCTGCGTATAGTGTTTGTTGTGTATAGGCTTTAACTTGAAACACTTTTTTGCGATAACCCACAATAATCGCTTCAGGTACTTGCTCTTTTTTTGCTTTTTGTAAGTAATATTCGAGGTAAATGTCCTTATCAGTAGGGCTCAATAAATCGGAGTTGATACTAAAAAGTAGATCCTGTAAGGACCAATTCTTATAATCAACATGATTTTGAGCAGGTAGAGCATAAGAAAGCCCCCCACTAAGGGTTAGAAAAAAGAGAAGCCAGAGTTTTTTTAAAAACATTTTGTAAGGTTTTAAAAGCGTTTTCTTAAAGGTAGTGTTTTTTTGTATTTTATAAAACATTGATGTTCAGTGTTTTTTACAAATTTTCCGATCAATTGACAAATTTTCTGCTATGCTAGTTTTAAGGGTTTAACTCGTTAAAAATCAGTGTGTTTTACAAATTATCCTTTGCTGTTTACAATACTTCCGTCATTGCAACGATCAAAATTTGCGATTTTTTTACAAACGGTCTAAGTTTGCTTTGAAAATCATACGAAATCAAGTTTGTTTGAATGAGAAATAGATTTGGATTCAAAAGGAACGAACAGTATAATTAAAAAGGCAAAACTATGAAAAAGATTTATATATGCGCAGTATTCGGCTTGTTGTTTGCTTCATGTAGTACAGATGAAGGACAAATGGAACCAGTAAAATACTCAAATGAAGTTCATAGCATAACAACATCTAATTGGTTAAGCGTAATGACGAGTATTGAGCAAGCAGCTCAAGATAAAACGAGTTATTACGGCACAAAACAAATGGTTTCCCATGTGGAAGGTAAAGCCTTGGCCAATGCAGGTTTTGTTGCTATGATGGATGCTTCCTATTTGGCTCCAACAGAATCAGAAATAAAAACGATAATGATGGCGGATAAAACGCAGTTGATCAATGCAATGAATTATAGCACAACCGCGAAAGCGTATCTGAAACAGTTGTTGGTAGATAACAAATCATGGGCAGTTAGTCCTGAAACAAATTCAGCATTAAGTGCGAGAGAGGTTCAATTGTTGCAATTTGCAAAAGAGATTAACGATCCAGATGATGAGTGGAACAGATTAAGACCATTAGCATTTGCTTACGGATATCAGAATAGCGATGCGCGTGCGGTAGTATTTGCAGTAATGGCGCATGAATTTAAAAAAGTAAAGTAAGAAAAAACGTGTTGTTTCTATATAACTAGCAGTCCGGAATGCTGGTATTGGAACAAAACAGAAGATACACTAGAAAGAGGGTATGTAATGAATGTATAAAAACAATAATCAATATTGATTATATCCTTAGAAAGTAAAAATAGTAATGGAACTTATAATTACCTATCGGTTTAAAATATTTGCAGTGTTATTGCTACTATGGGCAGGGATGAACTTTTGGGTATTTCCTCCTGCTTGGTTTTGGGTTGCCATTGTTTGCATGGTTCTGGTTTTGGGGATCAGTGTTAAATTGTTTAAGGCCAAACCTTAGATTTAATATGATAGACCAGCCATCAAATAATATCGGCAGAAAAATAGTTGGCATTATCTTTTTAGACGATAAAAAATAGAGGAGTTATATCCATTATAATTGATTAATTTAAATGGAAAAAAGCGATGAATTTTCATCGCTTTTTTGTTCTCATCTATTTTAGCTTTAATTTTGTGACTTAATCATGGAGTAGATGCAAGTAAAAGAAGAGTTAGCGTTACAGATACAAACCTTGCCCGATCAACCGGGTGTATATCAGTATTTTGATAAAGAAGGGAAGATATTGTATGTCGGTAAAGCAAAGAATCTAAAGAAGCGCGTGAGCTCCTACTTCAATAAAGTGCACGACAATGCGAAGACCAATGTATTAGTCCGAAAAATTGTAAAAATAAAACACATTGTTGTTCCTACTGAAACAGACGCACTGCTGTTGGAAAACAATCTGATTAAACAACTCCAGCCCCGATACAATGTTTTGTTGAAGGACGATAAATCCTATCCGTGGATTTGCATCAAAAAAGAACCTTTTCCTCGTGTTTTTACCACACGTCGAATGGTCAAAGATGGTTCAGAATACTTCGGACCTTATACTAGCACCAAGACCGTAGCTACTTTATTGGATTTAATCAAAGAATTGTATGCGATACGTACCTGCAGTTATGACTTATCTCAACAAAATATCCGCAGTGAAAAATTCAAGGTATGCTTAGAGTATCATATTGGCAATTGTGGAGGCCCCTGTGAGGCTTACGAATCGGTGCAACAATACGACAAAAAAATTACAGAAATACGCGATATCCTCAAGGGGAATTTCAAGGAGAGTCTCAAGGGATTCAAAACGTATATGTTGGAATTAGCCGCTGATATGCGTTTTGAGGAAGCACAACAAATCAAAGAAAAGATTGAGTTGCTTGAGAATTATCAAGCCAAGTCAACCATTGTCAATCCCAAAATTGGCAATGTAGACGTCTTTACTATTCTTTCGGATGAAACCAATGCTTATGTCAATTTTTTACAAGTTTCCTATGGAGCAATCATTCGCTCTCACAATATGGAGATGAAAAAGAAATTGGAAGAGACGGATGCTGAATTACTCGAATTGGCTATTGTTGAGATACGAAGTCGATTTGAATTATTGACTAAAGAGATTTTGGTGCCCTTTGAGGTAGAATTAGGAGAAGAGATTAAGGTTACCGTACCTAAAATGGGAGATAAAAAAGCCCTGTTGGACTTGTCTGAACGCAATGCTAAGTTCTATCGTTTAGATCAATTGAAGCAAATTAAAATTGTTGATCCCGATCGACATGTGAAGCGCATCATGCAACAGATGATGAAAGATTTGCGACTCCCGAAAGAACCGCGTCACATTGAGTGTTTCGATAACTCAAATATTCAAGGAACCAATCCTGTTGCCGCATGTGTGGTATTTAAAGACGGAAAACCCAGTAAAAAAGACTACCGTCATTTTAATGTTAAAACCGTAGAAGGTCCAAACGATTTTGCTTCCATGCAAGAAATTGTATTCAGACGTTATAGACGTTTGCTCGATGAAAAAGAACCACTACCAGATTTAATTGTTATTGATGGAGGTAAAGGACAGTTAGGGGTTGCGTTAAAAAGCCTTGAAGATTTAGGATTAAGGGGGAAAATTCCCATTATCAGTTTAGCAGAACGATTGGAAGAAATTTTTTATCCAGGGGATAGTTATCCGTTGTACTTGGATAAGCGATCAGAGACAATGAAAGTGATTATTCACCTTCGAGATGAAGCCCACCGTTTTGGTTTGACGTTTCACCGAAACCAACGCAGTAAAAATGCAATTACTAGCAAGCTAGATGAAGTACCTGGTATTGGTGAAAAAACGAAGACCAAGTTGCTCAACCACTTTAAATCTGTGAAGCGAATTAAAGAAGCACCACTAGAAGAAGTAGAAAGTATCATTGGGAAAGTAAAAACTAAAGTTTTATTGGAACATTTGAAGTAAATTAGTAGGGCGAAAAAAAGAAAAACTATGTACAGAATTATTGTTGTTATAGCAATTGCACTACTTGGTGCTACGGGAGTTGCTCAAGAGACTAATCAAACGAAGGAAAAGTTGAAGGATCGACCAAAAGTAGGAGTGGTTTTGAGTGGAGGTGGTGCAAAGGGATTGGCTCATATTGGGGTGCTCAAAGTGCTAGAAGAACAAGGTGTACAAGTCGATTATATCACGGGAACGAGTATGGGTGCTATTGTTGGAGGTCTCTATGCATCAGGGTATACGGCTAGTGAGTTAGATTCTATTTTTAGCAGTATCGATGCAACGGCTTTAATCCGAGATTATATTCCTCGTGTGTCCAAGTCATTTTACGAAAAGAAAAATGATGAAATTTATGCGTTGACTTTGCCTTTTGATAAATTTAAAATAGGATTGCCCAAGGCTTTTTCTCGTGGTATGTACAACTACAACTTGATGAATAAGCTTTTGGCGCATGTGCGTCATGTACGTGATTTTAACGATTTGAATATTCCTTTTTTGTGTATTGCAACCAATATTGAAACGGGTAAACCCGTATTAATTGACTCGGGCTATTTGCCACAAGCTATCTTGGCTAGTGGTGCGTTTCCCTCTTTGTTTGCACCAGTGTTAATTGACGAACATCACCTGATTGACGGAGGAATTGTCAATAATTACCCTATTGATGAACTTAGAGCGTTAGGGGCTGATATTGTGATTGGTGTCGATGTACAGGATGGGTTAAAATCCATTGATGATATTAATGGAGCTGCGGATGTCTTGCTTCAAATCTCCAACTATTCCACGATCAATCAAATGAAAAATAAGATCGATCAGACGGATATTTATATCAAGCCTGATATTTCTGGGTATACTGTTATCTCTTTTGATGAAGGAAAAGCGATCATTGAAAGAGGGGTAGAGGCTGCCAATGTCAAATTGGAGGAAATAAAAAAAATTGGAGGCAGAAAAGATGTTTTACAAAAGCAATTTGTGCCCAAATACACGGATAAGCTATATGTTAACTCCATTGATATTAATGGATTAAAACATTATACTCAACGGTATGTACACGGGAAATTAGGTTTTAAACCTGAAAGTTATATTTCTTTTGATGATCTAGAAAAGGGAATTGATCAGCTGAATGGATCCGATAACTTTAGTAGCATTTCCTATCGTTTTGACGCAAATGGCGAAGGTGATGCATTGGTATTAGATCTAGTAGAAAATCCGACGAAACGCTATCTTAAGCTTGGGGTGCACTACGATGGACTTTATAAATCAGCAGCCTTAGTCAACGTAACGCAGAAAAATCTCTTGATGAAAAGTGATGTCGCTTCTTTGGATGTTGCAGTAGGAGATAATGTGCGCTATAATTTCAACTATTTTGTAGATAATGGTTTTTATTGGAGTGTGGGAATCAATTCCAAATTCAACCAATTTAGCAGCGATTTGCGCTATAAAATGTTGACCGATAACGATCGAGTTACCTTGCCAGGACAGGGAGATTTAGCGAATTATCCGTCTAAATTCAGCGTTGATTATAAAGATTTTGAAAACCGCTTGGTTTTCCAAACATTTTACCAACAAAAATTTTTGGTTGCTGCGGGATTGGAGCACCGTTATTTTGATGTAAAGAGTAATACACTAGCAATTGAGCACAATAATTTTGATATCAGTACTTATCTTGGTGGATTCGCTAGTTTTACTTTCGATACTTATGATAATAAGTATTTTCCACGTAAGGGATTTATGTTTAAAGGAGAATATAAGAATTACTTCTTGTCTTCGGATTACCTCGGTAATTTTCAGAACTTTTCAACCATTACAGGGCAAGTAGGTTATGCAACAAAGGTAACAGATAAGTTGTTTGTCGATTTGCGTTCACGTATGGGAGCGACGATTGGAAATACACCTTCTATTGGATTTGTTTACTTTTTAGGCGGATATGGATTTGCAGAACGCGATAATATTATTCCCTTCTATGGGTATGATTTATTGAGTATTGCCGGAAATTCCTACATTTTGGGATCGATCAATTTAGATTATGAAATATTCAAAAAACACCATCTGAATTTCTCTGCTAATTTTGCCAATGTAGGAGAAGACATATTCTCTGGTTCCGAATGGTTGTTTAAATCGAAGTATTCAGGCTATGCCATAGGTTATGGGATGCAAACGATGATTGGCCCTATCGAAGTGAAATACAGTTACTCGCCAGATACGGGAAGTAGCTATACTTTTTTCTCGGTTGGTTTTTGGTTTTAGTTAAGAATTAAAAAAAGATAAAGCGCTGTATTTTAGCAATACGCAAATAAAATTTGGTTATAAAGTTGGATATATCATTTTTATTTCGATATTTGTGACATTATGAATATACAATGGGACGGTTTATTGGCTTATATTAAGTTTCTGATCAAGAGAAATCCTGAATGAGAAACTTTTACTTATATTATTTTTTTTCCAACCTTAAAACTATAAGTAATTATGCCTTTATATCATCGCTTAGGGAGTATTCCCCCTAAACGTCATACGATTTTCCGCAAGGAAAACGGTGACTTATACTATGAACAATTGTTTGGTACAGTTGGTTTTGACGGAATGTCAACAAATATGTACCATGTACACCGACCAACACAGGTGAAAGAAATACGCAAACAGTATTCTGTCGCACCTAAAATTGCGAAAGCAAATAACATTCAATCTTACCGACTAAGAGGATTCCAAGTAGAACCCGAAAATGATTTTTTAGAAAGCCGAAAAGCAGTTTTGACCAATAGTGACTGTACCATTGTATTAGCGGCTCCTAAACAATCAATGAAGGACTATTTCTATAAGAATACCGATTCAGACGAATTGATTTTTATCCATAAAGGATCAGGAACCCTGCGTACTTTTTTAGGTAACTTAACCTTTAAATACGGAGATTACTTGGTTATTCCACGCGGAATGATTTACAAAATGGATTTTGATACAGAAGATAATCGATTATTTATCGTAGAATCTAAACACCCGTTTTATACGCCAAAACGCTATAGAAACTGGTTTGGACAATTGATGGAACACTCGCCTTTTTGCGAGCGAGATATTCGTCGTCCTGAAAACTTAGAAACGCATGATGAAAAAGGAGATTTCTTAATCAAGTTGAGAAAACAGGATGAAATCTTCGAAATGGTTTATGCTACGCATCCTTTTGATGTCGTAGGATACGATGGATATAACTATCCTTATGCGTTCTCCATTCACGATTTTGAGCCAATTACCGGTCGCATTCACCAACCACCTCCGGTGCACCAAACATTTGAAACCGCAGGCTTCGTAGTTTGTTCTTTTGTACCAAGGTTATACGACTATCATCCAGATGCGATTCCAGCACCTTATAACCACAGTAATATCGACAGTGATGAGGTGTTGTACTATGTAGATGGTGACTTTATGAGTCGTAATGATATTGCACCAGGTCATATCTCGCTTCACCCAGCAGGAATTCCACATGGACCACATCCAGGGGCTGCAGAGCGTTCAATCGGAAAAACGGTAACGGAAGAATTAGCGGTTATGGTAGATACCTTCAAGCCGTTAATGGTAACGGAAGAGGCCATGAAGATTGCCGATGAACAATACTACCAATCGTGGTTAGAAGAATAAAAAATCAAAAACAGAATAAACAACAACTAAAAACTATATTATGAGTAAAGAAGTAAAGTCAGTTGAATTTGGCTTAGAAAAAATATTTGAAGGAGCACAAGATTTCTTACCTTTATTAGGAACAGATTACGTTGAATTTATCGTAGGAAACGCAAAACAAGCAGCTCATTTTTACAAAACAGCTTTTGGATTCCAATCGTTAGCTTATGCTGGATTAGAAACAGGTGTAAAAGACAGAGCGTCATACGTTCTAGTACAAGATAAAATCCGCATTGTTTTAACTACGCCACTTACAGCAGAGTCTGAGTTAAACGACCACATCGTTAAACACGGAGATGGAATTAAAGTAGTAGCGTTATGGGTAGAAGATGCTCGTAAAGCTTATGAAGAAACAACTAGCCGTGGTGCAAAATCATACATGGAGCCTGTTGTAGAAAAAGATGAATTTGGAGAAACGGTACGTGCAGGTATTTATACGTACGGTGAAACAGTTCACATGTTTGTAGAGAGAAAAAACTACAACGGAGTGTTCTTGCCAGGTTTCGTGAAATGGGAAAGTGAGTACAACCCAGCACCAGTAGGATTAAAATACGTAGATCACATGGTAGGAAACGTGGGATGGAACGAAATGAATACATGGGTAAAATGGTACGAAGATGTAATGGGATTCGTAAACTTCTTATCGTTTGACGACAAGCAAATTAATACAGAGTACTCTGCTTTAATGAGTAAAGTAATGTCAAACGGAAATGGACGTATTAAATTCCCTATCAACGAACCAGCAGAGGGAACAAAACGCTCTCAAGTAGAAGAATATTTAGACTTTTACAATGGTCCTGGTGTTCAACACATCGCAGTTGCTACAGACGATATCATCAAAACAGTTGCTGAGATGAGAGCTAGAGGAGTTGAGTTTTTATCTGCTCCGCCACAAGCGTATTACGATGCAATCCCTGGACGTTTAGGTGTTCACATGGATATGATGAAAGAAGATATCAAAGAACTTCAAAAATTAAGTATCTTAGTGGATGCTGACGAAGAAGGATATTTATTGCAAATTTTCACTAAACCAGTAGAGGATCGTCCAACTTTATTCTTCGAAATTATTCAAAGAATGGGTGCAAGAGGATTCGGTGCAGGTAACTTTAAGGCACTTTTCGAATCAATCGAACGTGAGCAAGAGTTGCGCGGTACACTATAATCTGAGTTAAGGATATCTTAAAAAGCCTCATTTTGAATATGTTATAGTTAAAGTGAGGTTAAAAGATAGTAGATATATGAATAATCAATAAAAAACCATACATTTGCACTCGCAAAAATAAAGATGTCATAAGCTTTATTTGAGTGTAATAAATTTTTCATAATTTATAGTTTTTTGGTTGGTTAATAGCATAAAAACTCAGTCAATTATTTGACTGGGTTTTTTTGTTTGTTATTTTTGAATAAAATTAGCCGATTATGAAAAAAGTATTATTTGTTATTTATACCTTCCTATGCTGTGCGACGATCTCGTTTGCACAAACGAAGCCAACGGCATTTAAAGCTGGAGAATATCTGAAATTCAGAGTTTCCTATGGTTTTTTAAATGCAGGAATAGCTGAACTACAACTCTCTGAGACTACGTATAAAGGAAAGAGCATGTACCATGCAAAGGGTATTGGCTATACAACAGGACTCTCCAAAGTGTTTTTTAAAGTATACGACGATTATCAAAGTTATTTTGAGAAAGATCAAGTTGTGCCTCATCGATTTATTAGAAAAATTGATGAAGGAGGTTATACCAAAAATCAAGAGGGCTTTTTTGATTATGCCAAAAACAATGTTCTTGTCAAAGACTACGAAAAGAATAAAGACAGTACATATCCCATTGTAACAGAGGTGCAAGATATTGTATCTGCGTTCTATTATCTTAGAAATCATCCTAAACTCGATAATCTAAAAAAGAATGAAGCGGTCGAAATCGATATGTTTTTCGATGGAGAAGTTTTTCGTTTTAAACTATTGTATTTGGGAACAACTGAATTAAAAACTAATTTTGGGAAAATTAAGGCCCTAACTTTCAGACCCTATGTTATGGCTGGTCGCGTATTTAAAGAAAAGGAAAGCTTAACTGTTTGGGTATCAGCTGACAGAAATAAAGTTCCTTTGCGAATTAAAGCAAGCCTAGCTGTTGGATCACTAAAAGCGGATTTAGAAGAATACAAGGGATTAGTTTCAACCTTAAAGCAAGAATAACCATGAACGACTTAACCAAGCAACACATACAAAATTTAGAAGAAAAGTTTACACAAATGGGACAGAATCCCAATGTGCATTTAGAAGGGCTATTGCATGGCAAACCCTTAACGTATTGGGATTATATTCAAACCGATGCGCTACTGGGCCTGCAAATCCAGCGTAGCTTGTATCCAGATGAGATGGTGTTTATTATGTATCACCAAGTCAATGAGTTACTGTTTAAAATGATCTTGTGGGAAATTGAGCAATTAGCCGATACGGTTCAAATTGAAGTGGAAGTATTTACCGATAAATTGATGAGAATTAGCCGATATTTTGATATGTTGACTAATTCTTTTAGCATTATGGGTGATGGAATGGATGTGGAACAGTATAATAAATTTAGAAATACACTGGCGCCAGCGAGTGGTTTTCAAAGCGCACAGTATCGTTTGATCGAGTTTGGATCAACGGATTGGAGAAATTTAATCGATAAGCGATTTATTCGCGATTTAGCGGAAAATATTTCGGAAGAAGAAGCGTTAGAATTTATGTATTGGCAAGCCGCTGGAAAAAATTACAAGACGGGCGAGAAGTCCTATTTACTCAGTGCATTTGAGAAGAAATACAGTCAAACTTTTGTTAAAGCAATGAAAGATTATGAAAAAACAAATTTATGGCAGAAATTTGTTGAACTTCCCAAAGAAGCACAAGAGCGTCCAGAATTGATTCAGGCCATGAAACACTACGATTATACCGTGAATGTGACTTGGGTGATTGGACACTATAAAACTGCGTTGAAGTACTTAGAAAGTACGGGGGTAACGAAAGAAGCAACGGGCGGTAGTGATTGGAAAAAATATATGTTGCCAGAATATCAAAAAAGAATATTCTTCCCAGCCTTATGGTCTGCAGAAGAAATGGAAAATTGGGGAAAAGGATTGGTTTAAAATAGAAAAAAGAAAGGTTTGAAGTATAAAATTTTTATGTTGTTAACAGGGCTACTTTTATTTACTTCTTGTAAAAAAGAAGGAGAAATGGAAGTAAGTACAGATACTGAAGAAGAAACAGTAGAGGAGATTGTGGCCGAATTATATGGGTTTAATTTGAATGATTACGTCGTAACAGAAGATACGATTAGGTCAGGCGATAACCTTGGAAAGATATTTGGCAATTACAATCTCAATGCTTCAGATGTACACAATATTGTTACCAAAGTAAAAGATACGATTAATGTAAGAGGAATCCGTGCAGGACAGCCCTATACGTTGATTAAGTACAAAGATAATCCAGATAAGTTGGCGGCTTTTGTCTACCATCCGAATATTTCAGGGTATCAAGTCATCGATTTACGCGATACAGTTACGGCTTATACTAAAACTTATCCCGTTACCATACGAAGAAGAACGGTGGCTTCTACTATTGAGGGGTCGCTTTCTGTAAGTTTGAGCAATGAAGGTGTGGACCAATCGCTAGCTACGCGTATGTCTCAGATTTTTGCTTGGTCGATTGACTTCTTTAAACTACAGCCTAACGATCGATTTGCGGTAACGATTGAAGAAAAATACATCAACGATACGGTGTATGTCGGCATTTCAAAAATTGAGGCGGCGTATTTTAACTATAGAGGAAAAGACCTATACTCTTTCCCTTACCAACGATCAGGAGCAAAAGGAAAAGATTATTACGATGAGGAAGGACGCCCAATGAAGAGTATGTTCTTAAAAGCGCCATTAAAATTCTTCCGCATAACTTCGCGCTATACGAAAAGCAGATTCCATCCCGTTCAAAAAACATGGAAGTCGCATAATGGAACAGATTATGCTGCACCAACAGGTACGCCAATCATGACGACCGCTTCAGGAGTTGTAGAACGTACGGGTTATACGGCTGGAAATGGAAATTACGTCAAAGTAAAACACAATGGAACGTATTCAACCCAATACCTGCATATGTCTAAAATTCTCGTGAAAAAAGGACAATATGTAGAGCAGGGACAATCAATCGGTTTAGTTGGGAGTACAGGATTAGCTACAGGGCCTCATGTGTGCTATCGCTTCTGGAAAAATGGTGTTCAAGTAGACCCTTTGGGACAAGTTTTGCCAAATTCAGAACCGATGGACAAAAAAGATATACCCGCTTATAAAGAATATATCCAACCGCTTAAAGCGGAGTTGGATGCTGTGATAAAAGAAAAATTTAATAAATAACTGCTGTTTTTACATAAAAATGTTACAAGCTATTAATCCTACTAGTACTGCTGCATGGAGTAAACTACGCGAGCACTTTGAGCAAATGAAGTTGATCCAAATGCAAGACCTCTTTGAAGAGGATTCTAGTAGAGGGAGTTCATTTAATATTCAATTCGATAATTTTCTATTGGATTACTCTAAAAATAAGATAACAAAAGAAACGTTATCTTACCTGATTGAGTTAGGAGAGGAAGTACATTTGAGAGAAGCTATCGAAGCTTTGTTTAATGGAAGTAAGGTAAATAAGACAGAAAATAGAGCCGTATTGCATACGGCTTTACGCGATTTTACCCCAGAGGCATCTATTGTTGTGGATGGTGTAAATGTCTTAGATGAAATCCGCCAAACTAGAGCGCGAATCAAAGACTTTGTCGACCGTGTTGTACAAGGTGATTATACTTCTAGTACAGGCGAAGCTTTTACCGATATTGTCAACATTGGTATTGGTGGATCGGATCTTGGACCTAAAATGGTGGTACAAGGATTGGCGAACTACAGCAATCATCTACGTGCCCATTTTATATCCAATGTCGATGACGATTATTTGTATTCGATACTCGATAAGTTGAATCCCCAAACGACCTTAGTACTTGTTGTGTCCAAGACATTTACAACGCAAGAAACGGTATTAAATGCCGATAAGGTTGTACAATGGCTTTCCGAATCTGTTGCGAAAGATCAGTTGACCCAACACTTGGTGGGGGTGACAGCAGAGGTGGAACGTGCTGTTGCGTACGGAATTAATCCAGCAGTGATTTTCCCGATGTGGGATCACATAGGGGGGCGCTTTTCGCTCTGGAGCTCTGTGGGACTTTCAATTGCCTTGGCCATAGGGTACGAGAATTTTGAAAAGCTATTGAAAGGTGCAAATAAAATGGATGTTCATTTTAGAACGGCTCCTTTTGAACAAAATATCCCAGTTGTTTGTGCATTATTAAGCGTGTGGTATAATAATTTCTTCGGATATGAGACAGAAGCCGTCGTGCCCTACAGTCAATTTTTGGAGCGATTTCCTGCGCATTTGCAACAAATGATCATGGAGAGTAATGGGAAAGATAAAAATCGCGAAGGATTTCCAGTGAATTACGAAACAGGAACTTTAATTTGGGGAGATGTAGGCGTATCCGCCCAACATGCCTTTTTTCAACTGTTTCACCAAGGAACGAAAGTTGTTCCTGTAGATTTTATTGGATTTGTTAACCCTTTTTGTTCCTCAGATAGTAACCACACCATCTTGATGTCTAACTTTTTTGGACAAACAGAGGCTCTGTTAAACGGAAAGGAAGCGACGCGTGAAATAGATACAGAAGATCCATTGATTCAAAACTTTAGGGAATTTACTGGAAATAAACCATCCAATACACTTTTAATCGATAAGTTGACACCAGAATCACTCGGTGCACTTGTTGCGTTGTATGAACACAAGACTTTTGTACAAGGTGTGATCTGGAATATTTATAGTTTTGATCAATTTGGCGTAGAATATGGCAAGGTTTTAGCAAAAAATATTCAGGGCGAAATTATTTCGAATAATGTACTGAAACACGATAGTTCTACAGCCTTTTTGCTGAATTACTATTTAAGAAACAGAAGTCTTTAGAATTCAATAAATTGGGTCGCACGTTAAATTTAATAATTTCGTAACATTTGAGGAGTATCTTTTTGTACATTTGCGGTGAAATTAATTTATCACTTACACTTACAAAATGAAAAACTTGAAGAACTGGATGTTGTTTTTCGTAATGGTTATTACGTCAACATCTGCATTTTCACAAAACAAAGTAACGGGTACAGTTATTGATGGTGAACTTAACATGAGTTTACCAGGTGCGACTGTACTAGTGAAAGGAACGCAAAATGGAGTATCAACAGATGCCAATGGAGTGTTTACTTTAGATGTAAATAACGATAAAGGAGAGGTTGTTCTTTCGTTTATTGGTTATCAGTCTAAAACAGTGGCTTTTAAAGTTGATGCAAACAAAGTTGCAAACTTAGGAAACATTGTTTTAAACCCAGATGAGAACATGTTAGAAGACATCGTGATCATGGGAGTTGCGGACGTTGCAAAAGACCGTAAAACACCAGTTGCCGTTTCTACAATTAAGGCAGCTGAAATTCAAGAAAAATTAGGATCTCAAGAGTTTCCTGAAATTTTAAACACGACACCTTCAGTTTATGCCTCTAAAGGAGGAGGAGGTTATGGTGACTCTAACATCAATATTCGTGGATTTGATCAAAGAAACGTTGCTGTGTTAATTAACGGTATGCCTGTTAATGATATGGAAGGTGGTGCTGTATACTGGTCAAACTGGGCTGGTTTATCAGATGTAACTTCAGCCATGCAAGTACAACGTGGTTTAGGATCTTCTAAAATTGCGATTTCTTCTGTTGGAGGTACAATTAACGTATTAACTCGTACATCAGATGCAAGAGAAGGTGGATCAATCTCTGCAGGTGTTGGAACAGGCGATTACTTTAAAGGATTAGCTTCTTACAACACAGGAGTATTAGAAAATGGATTATCTGCTTCAATTTTGTTAGGATATACACGAGGAAGTGGATATGTAGAAGGAACAGGATTTGAAGGGTATAATTACTACTTAGGTTTAGGATATAAATCAAAGGATTCACGTCACAATGTTCAGTTTACTTTTACTGGTGCTAAACAAGATCACGACCAACGTTCTACTTCAGTTTCTATTGAAAATATCCAAAAATGGAACAATGGGAAAATGAATAAAAGATTCAACCCAGATACAGGATTCTATAATGGAGAGCGTTTTAACTTTAAATCAAATTACTATAATAAACCAGTAATGTCGATTAACTATGATTTCAATATCAATGAAACATGGACATTAGGTGCTGTTTTCTACGGTTCTTGGGGACGTGGAGGAGGAACTGGAACAATTGGTGGAGGACCAAATGGTTACAGAGACTTTGGAACTGAAGTAAGAGATGCAAACGGACATATGCGTTTTGACGATATCGCTGCTTGGAATAGAGGAGAGATTGTTGAAGATTGGAAAGAAATTAAAGATAAACAACCAGTAGGTCCTGGTACAAGTAATAGTTTAATGGATGATCCGAATAATCCAGGGCAACAAGGATACTATATTACGGATTTTGACAATAAAACAAAAGCATATAGAGGAGGTTGGGCTCGTCGTTCTAGTATTAATTCACATGACTGGTATGGTACGGTGATTAATATGAATGCTAAAGTAAACGAAAACTGGACCGTTGATTTTGGTTTAGATGGACGTATTTACAAAGGATACCACTACCAATTACTTGATAATTTGATGGGGGCTGATGGTTTTTATGTTGCTAAAAACAAGAATAATAACAACCAACATTATGTTGTAAATCAAGTGTATGATGCTAAAGCTTCTTTGAATCCATGGGTAAATTGGAATAATAGAGAAAAAGTAGGATACCACAATGATGGTAACGTAAAATGGTTAGGTGGATTCGGTCAAGTAGAATACTCTAAAGATGATTTGTCTGTATTCGTTCAAGGAGCAATTTCTAACCAATGGATGCAGCGTGTTGATTATTTCAACTATGATCGCAGTACTGCTGAAGGTGCGAAAGACTACAAAACTGATTGGGAAAGTATCTTAGGAGGAAGTATTAAAGGGGGCGCAAACTACAACATTGATGAAAATCACAATGTTTTTGTTAACTCAGGTTATTTCTCTCGTCAACCTTTCATGAATAATGGGGTGTATTTAAATAATACCAATACATTAAATCCTGATTTAACAAACGAAAAAATATTCGGTTTAGAAGCAGGTTATGGATATAGAAGCCATAAACTAAGAGCGAACTTAAATTTATATAGAACGTCTTGGAAAGATAGAGTTACACGTGCAACAGGAAAAGTGCAAGATAAAGGGGTAGACGGAAGTATTGTAACTGCTAATGGTTATGCTACTTTAGTTGGAGTTGAACAAATCCACACAGGAATGGAAATGGATTTCATTTACTATCCAGTAGATCGTTTAACTATTACAGGATCTTTCTCTTGGGGAGATTGGCATTATGGATCAAATGTTACAGGAACCTACTATAACGAGGAGACGAATCAACCGATCTATAATGAACCAGGTCAACCTGAGTCAGGATTCAAAACACACACATTATACATTGATGGAGCTAAAGTGGGTGGAGCGCCTCAGTTAATTGCAAACTTAGGAGCAGGCTACGAAATAGCAAAAGGATTGAAAATTGATGCAAACTACAGATACAATGACAACTTCTATGGTACTTTAGTTGTTACTGATGCTAAAGAAGAAGGTAAAAATGGATCAATGAAGTTACCAGCATTTAATTTGTTTGATGCAGGTCTTTCTTACCGCATGGAACTTGGTAAAGAAAAACAAAATGCGTTAACAATGCGTTTTAACGTAAATAACGTATTCGATACTACCTATATTTCTTCTGCAAGAACAAATATTGAAGCAACACCGACAAGTACAACTTGGAAAGGAGTTGATGTTCGAAATGAAGTGATGTTAGGAGCAGGTAGAACATGGAACTTTACAATGAGATTCAATTTCTAGTAAATTACTACGATATAAAAAGAGCGGTTATGAAAATAGCCGCTCTTTTTTTTGTTGTATCTTGTACAGACGCTTTTTAGGGAAGATGAATTCGATTTGAACGTATAAACGAGCGTTTTTATAAACACACAAACACATAAGAACATGGAGAAAAAGAAATTAACTAATGAATTAAGCATCTCAAGCATTTGCTTTGGAGGAAATGTATTTGGCTGGACGTTAAATGAAAAAGAATCCTTGCGTATGCTGGATGAATTACACGATCAAGGGATTAATTTTATAGATACAGCCAATAGCTATTCGCATTGGGTAGAGGGAAACGTAGGGGGAGAGTCGGAGCGCATTCTTGGTAAATGGTTTATGGAGAGTAAGAAAAGACAGGATGTAGTTTTAGCTACCAAAGTGGGTGGAGGTATGCAAGGCGTAGAACGAGGATTGACTCGACAGCAAATTATTGATGGAGTTGATGCCTCTTTGCAGCGTTTGCGTACGGATTATATTGATTTATACTATTCGCATCACGATGATCTCAATGTAGGGGTTGAGGAAATCATGGGGACTTTTCAAGAGTTGATTCAAGCAGGAAAGGTTCGTGCCCTGGGTGCCTCTAATTTGAGTAAAGAACGCTTACTGGAGAGTAATCAAATAGCAGAAGTAAAAGGATGGACTAAGTATATTGCGCTTCAACCGCTTTATAATCTCTATGACAGAGAGCAATTTGAAAAAGAGTATGCAGAGATAGCCAAGAAAGAAAACATAGCTGTAATGCCTTATTTTGCCTTAGCAAGCGGATTTCTTTCTGGTAAGTATAGAACAGAAGCGGATTTAGAGGGAAGTGCGCGTAAAATGATGGTGGAGCACTATCTGAATGATCGCGGATTGAATATCCTTGATGCTTTAGCTCAAATCGCTCAAAAACATCAGGCAACAAGTGCTGAGATAGCGATCGCTTGGTTGTTGCATCAACCTGTAATTACTGCGCCCATTGTCAGTGCTACCAATGCTAAACAATTGGAGAGTTTGATTCGCGCTACAACCATTCAATTGGAAAACGTTGATTTGACTTTGCTTGAGGAAGCGAGTAAATATAAATAACATAAATGGCGTATGATCCAAGGGCTAACGCACAGAGAATAAAATAAAAACCCGCTTGCATCAATTTCATGCAAGCGGGTTTTTATTTTAAAAAGGTACTAAATCAAACGTTTTACTTCCTGATTCTTGTTTGCCATAATAATCTTGATTATTAGCTTTAAATACGAGTTTATACTTGTTATTTGTTATGCTGAAACCTCGTTTTCTTCTTAATGTTCTCAACTTATCTTCATTGGGTATCGCAAAGGAGAAATCAGGCTCTAATTGCTGATCTAAGGCTGTAGTGGCAAGGACAACTATCGATTTAAAATAAGGATTGAACATATTCGTTTTAGATCCATTGATAAAAACATCAAAGAAAAAGTTACGAGCAAATGGTTTGTTTCGATTTGCCGAGCCAAATTGCATAACAATATGGTCTCCAACTGGATAGGCAATGATTCCATGTAAACTGTTATTTTTAGCTGATAGTAAAAACTGACCTGTTTTATCTACTGAGGTATGTTGATCCTTAAATAAGCCTCTAACATTCCTAATCATTATCATTTCACCTGTTATAAAATCAGCATTATCCTTTGTCATATTAAATGTCTTTAGAGGTTCTCCCTGTTCATCTCGAAGTAGAATAGAAATGAATTGTTTATCAAAATAAGCTTGCACAAGCTTATTGTCAAAAAGCATAGAATTAGATGCAGGATGTTTTAAATGCGGTTTGTTGAACGGTTGTGGATAACTAGCATAAGTAGATTTTTGAGTGTTTAGGTCAATACTCAAAATTTCGGTACTTTGATTGGAAGTATCCAAAGTGATATAAAGAATATCGTTGTGAATATAGTATTTTCTTTGTGCCGCTGCTTTTAGTAAATCTGTAGGTTGATTCATTTCGATATAGGTCATCGGTACCGAATCTTGTAAAGCTTGATTGAGAGATACCTGACTGTTAGAACCTAAATAAAAATTATAGCCTGTAAAGTTTACCAGGGTATCTTTTTGCGGTTTTAAGTTTGCATCTAGTTGCAAGAAACGGATTTGATTATTTTGGAATCTGGTATGAAGAGCGTAAAATTTATCCCCATGTGAAAAATGTAAAAATGAATCTTCTTCTTTGTCATTCCAGGTAAAAGGAGCAGCCGTAGTTGTTCTATTTTGCTTAAAATCAAAGGTTTTAGCTTGAATGTCTTTCGCTGTTGTAATATACATTGTGGCTTTATTTTCTTCAGCCGCTGTAAAAGCAACAACTGTATCATCAAAGTAATAAGGAATAGTTGTAAACAAGGATTGTTTTTCAGTTAGACTATCTGTCAATTGAACCCCTTGTAATTGCTTACGAGATTGCAAGAAAAAGAAATTTTTGTTATCAGTATTATAATGATACGCTTGGGTAATATTGTCCAACTTCGTTGGAATTTTCACTTCTTTTACTTGAGCTTGTAAAGAGCCTAGAAAACAAAGTAGGAGTAGGGTTGCAATATATTTCACTATAGTTAGGTGTTAATTTTGCGTAAATATAGCTTTTATGTAGCAGAAAGAGAAGGCTGTTTTTCTTGTGCAAGTAATGGCATACTTAAACAAGAATAAAAAAAGAGTGTCCAACTGGACACCCTTTTTTAGTATAATTAATTAATTGTTGCTCCGTTTTTTACTCCTTCTTCTCCTGGATTAACGAAGACCAATTTGCCATTGGCATCTTCTGTCATCAAGATCATTCCTTGACTTTCTACTCCGCGTAAAGCTCTTGGTGCTAAGTTCGCTAATACCGTTACGCGTTGACCAATAATATCTTCAGGTTTGAAGTGTTCTGCAATACCCGATACAATCGTTCTAACATCCAGTCCGGTATCCACTTTTAATACTAGAAGCTTGTTGGCTTTTGGCATTTTTTCTGCTTCGATAATCGTACCAACACGCAAATCTAATTTAGCAAAATCGTCAAAAGTTGCGGTGTCTTTTTGTGGTTCTACCACTGCATTAGCTGCTTTATTTTCTTGTTTAGAAGCTTCTAAGCGATCCAATTGTTTTTGGATTGCTTCATCTTCAATCTTAGCAAACAACAATTCCGCTTCACCAATTTGGTGTCCATGTTGAATTAAAGGTTGATCTGCTTCTATAGCAGACCAAGCTAATGGAGTTTTCAAGCGCAAGATCGATTTTAATTTTGTCGCAGTGAAAGGCAAGAAAGGTTCTGCTAATGTGCTTAAAGCTGCTGCAATTTGCAAGGCTACATACATTTGTGTTTGTACACGTGCTTCATCCGTTTTGATCAATTTCCAAGGCTCTTCATCTGCCAAGTATTTATTTCCTAAACGCGCAACATTCATCATCTCTCCTAATGCCTCTCTGAAGCGGTAACGATCAATAGAACTCTCAATTACAGCTGGATAAGCGCGTAACTCTTCTAAAGTTGCGATATCTACGTCTGAAAACGCATGCGGTTGTGGTACTACACCGTTGTAGTATTTGTTTGTTAATACGACAACACGGTTGATGAAGTTACCAAAAATAGCTACTAATTCGTTGTTATTTCTCGCTTGAAAATCTTTCCAAGTAAAGTCATTGTCTTTTGTTTCGGGTGCATTTGCTGTTAAAGCATAGCGCAATACATCCTGTTGACCAGGGAAATCTTGTAAGTATTCATGTAACCAAACCGCCCAGTTTTTTGAGGTAGAAAGTTTGTTTCCTTCTAGGTTCAAAAACTCGTTAGCTGGTACATTGTCTGGTAAGATGTAGCTTCCTTCTGCTTTCAGCATCGCTGGGAAAATCACACAATGGAAGACAATATTGTCTTTTCCAATGAAGTGCACCAATTTGGTGTCTTCTGATTTCCAATACGGTTCCCAATCTTTTCCTTCGCGAGCGGCCCATTCTTTCGTTGATGAAATATAACCAATAGGCGCATCAAACCACACATACAATACTTTGCCATCTGCTCCTTCTACGGGAACAGGAATTCCCCAATCCAAATCACGGGTTACAGCACGAGGTTTTAAACCGTCGTCTAACCACGATTTTACTTGTCCGTATACATTGGGTTTCCAGTCGTTTTTATGTCCTTCTAAAATCCACTCACGTAAGAATCCATCGTATTGATCGAGGGGTAAAAACCAGTGTTTGGTTGATTTTAAAATGGGTTTTGTACCAGTGATTGTTGATTTGGGATTGATTAAATCCGTAGCATTCAACGAAGTACCACATTTTTCACATTGATCACCGTAGGCTTCTTCATTTGCACATTTTGGGCAAGTTCCCATAACAAAACGGTCTGCCAAAAATTGTTGAGCTTGCTCATCGTATAATTGTTCTGTGATTTCTTCGATAAATTTCCCTTCGTTATACAACTTCTTGAAAAATTCAGATGCTGTTTGATGGTGTATAGAAGAAGAAGTACGCGAGTAATTGTCAAACGAAATACCAAAATCTTCAAAAGATTGCTTGATAATTCCGTTGTATTTATCGATTACCTGTTGAGGGGTAATGCCTTCTTTTTTCGCTTTCATAGAAATAGCAACCCCGTGTTCGTCGCTTCCACAGATGAAGGCAACATCTTTGCCTTGCATTCGCAAGAATCGAGCATAAATATCAGCCGGAACATAAACACCTGCTAGGTGTCCAATGTGGATGGGACCATTGGTATAAGGCAATGCCGCCGTTAGCGTATATCTTTTCGGATCTTGTATCATAAACTATTATCTATATGAAATTAATAAGAATGCAAAAATAAGCAATATTGCTGTAAGTTGAATGGATTATTTTACTGTGTTTTCGTTGGTTTTTTTATCGGTATACAAGCAAAAAAGGCAAAATCACGATCGATTTTGCCTTTTTTATGGATATTAAATAATAAAATAACTACATTATGGAAGTGGATCTCCTACGTTGATATCACAACGATGTCCTGGTTGTCCATGAGGAGGATTAACTTTTCCACTGCTAGCGGTTTGACCTTGTTCTTGCGCGATGCGACTCTTCGCTGCATCATTCACTAGAAATGGTTGTCCTTGACTTGATGCTGGTTTTGCATTGGTCATCGGTGTTGCTCCACCCATATTTCTAGGTGGTGAGTCTAGAGGCTCTCCAACATTAATGTCACAACGGTGACCTGGTTGTCCATGTGGAGGGTTTAGATTGCTCTTTGCTGCTGTTTGGTTCGTTGTTGCCTGATTTGTTGTTGCTGGAGTAGCTGTATTGGGTGCCGGCGTAGCTTCAGCGTCCATGGCAGGAGCTGTACTCGCTGGTTGTTCTGTTGCTGCTCCATCAATCGTAATATTTGAGGGCTCTTTCCCTGTATCCTTACAAGAAGTTAGGCCTAAAATAAACAAAGTTGATACTGCAAATAAATAGTTCTTCATGATTAGTTAATTGGTTTGTCAGGTAAACTTAACTATTTTTAGTTGGAATAAAAATAATTAGACGTTAAACCTTATTCTTCGATTGCATTTTTTTCTCTTGCATTTTCTTGCATCTCTTGCTTCATTTCTTCCTTGATTTTGAATGAAGTAAGCCCAGATGAACTGTTCTCCTTGGTGGCGTGCATCGGGATTTGAACCGGCTGTGTAGCGTTTGTAGAAGCAGGTTGTTCTAGCTTGATGCGTTGAGGCTCCTGTGTCTCTTTGCTTTTATTTGTACAATGGGTTAAAGCGACAGCCACTAAAACCAAGGGAAAGAAGTATTGTGTTTTCATGTGAGTGGTTCATTTAGGAAAGTGATTCCGTTTCGAGATTAGGTGTTGTGGATGCTAAGTCTGTCAGGGTTACTTTCTTTTTCTTTAAAAATAGAAAGAAAATTGCAGAAAAGATCCAAGCGCCCCAAAATAAATAAAAACCTGTGTGAAAATTGCTCTTCATGTATTTATGTGAGGTCATCGTAAAATCAAGGTAGGTGTAATAAGCCGCACCTAATCCGATGAGTATGGTGAAAATAGCCAACGTATTGGCAATTTTTGCTGGAGTAAAATATTTGAAAAAAGCTAAAATCACAATGAGAAAAAGCTGAACAGCAAAAATAACAAGCGCTGTTTTCCATGGGGATTTTAAAACGAGGTATTCGCGATATAAAAAAGTAATACCCATACGTCCAATAAACGACATTTTAGATATCATAAATGCCATTAATACCGCTAGTAAGGCTTGTATTAAAACTAAGATAAAAATATTCTTACCCATGGATTATTTTGTGATTTTCCAGCCTGTTTCCTCGGCATACTTCATTTTGAATTTTCTCGTGATAAATTCCGTATTCGGTGATTTATCTTCCTTCAAGAAATGAAAAGGCGTAGGGCTTTTTTTCAACATTACTGTCGCTGTAGCGGACTTTTTACCTTTGGAATCCAATTGGAATCCATTGTCCTTATCAACCAAGTATTCAATGGTTTTTACTTTGATTTTATTGCCTTTTTGCTCTAAGACATATGGATGTGCTTTTGCTGTTAATTTGATCGTTCCTTGCCATAGGCTGTCTTTCGACATAAAGCGTTTTTTGGTGCTAAAATCTGCAAGATTGAGGTATCCTTCCTCTGCTAATTGTTGGTATTGCTGAATGAGATCTGCGTCTTTTCTAGTTCTGAGTTTGGTATCTCCAACAGTAAAGATCGTACTTTCATAAATGGGTTGTGTTTCCATGTATGCTTCAATTGCTGTAATAGCCTTGGATGAATTCAAAGACTTATTGTCACAGGAGATGAAAGTGACTGTTAACAGGAGGACACTTAAAAAGGGTAGGGTGATTTTATGCATTTTTTATTTCAAATGTACAAAAAAGTGATCGTCCAAACGGCATTTATTTCTAAACCCTATTCTTTTTGTAAGGTGTAGATAGTCAAAAGGATAGGAGAGTGGTTGTTTGATAAATGGAGTTGATTATTTCAATTTTGTAGGTCTTTGTTTTTAGAATAATTCCTACCTTGTGAGCTAAACGAGATACAATGAGAAAAATAAGTGTTTTAACCTTGCTGAGTTTAGCACTACTTGGATGTACACCCAAAGAAAAGAACAAGGTTGAAGAAAAAACTATAGAAACCTCAATGGAGACAACGGCTCCTCTAGTGTTAAGTGTAAGGGAAGCGCAAAAGATTATTGCTTTGCCTTTGCATTGTATTGAACAGGAATATCCCAATAAATTGGGGCAAGTTTTAGGGGCGGATACGGATCTAAAGACGCCTCAACAATTGCGCCCTATTTTTTATGGTTGTTTTGATTGGCATTCCGCAGTACATGGGTACTGGTCTATTATTGAACTGATGAAGCGCTTTCCAGAGTTGGATCAAAATGGTGAAATTCGCAAGCGTCTGAATACGTTGATTACACCTGAACATGTCAAGGTTGAGCTAGCTTTCTTTGACGATCCCAATAATAAGACGTTTGAACGCACCTATGGATGGGCCTGGTTATTTCAACTGCATGGTGCGCTGTCCACTTGGGAGGACGAGGATGCTCAGCGTTGGGCTAGCTATTTAGAGCCATTAGCACAGGTATTGATGGAGCGCTACACCACTTATTTGCCCAAATTAAATTATCCAATTCGCACGGGAACCCACGATAATACAGCCTATGGTTTGTCTTTGTCGTTAGAATATGCGCGTTTGATGAAGCAAACGGATTTCGAAAGCTTACTTGTAGAAACTGCACATCGACTCTATGCAAAGGATACACACTGTAATTTAGCCTTTGAACCTAGTGGACATGATTTCCTTTCTCCATGCTTAGAAGAGGCGCGATTGATGAGTAAAATTCAAGACGAAACTGCATTTAGAACGTGGTTAACGGCCTTTTTACCCGATGTTTTTGCTACAGATTTTGAACTAGAAGTGGGGAAGGTTTCCGATCGTACGGATGGTCATTTGGTACATTTAGATGGTTTGAATTTTAGCAGAGCAACTTGTTTAGCAGATCTCGCTAAAAAACTTCCGGAGTTAGCGCACCTACGCCCTATTGGAAACCATCATTTTGAGACCTCGTTTGGCAATATTACGGATGATGACTATATGGGAAGTCATTGGTTGGGAACATTTGCCCTATACGCTTTGTTACACCAATAAATGGAAAAAGGTTTCCATGCGGAAACCTTTTTTTGCTTTATTAGCCTATTCTTAATCCGTTTTTTACGGGTTTATCTAAACTCATTAGGGTTACTTCTTTTCCTTCTACTGCTCCCATGACCAAACATTCACTCATGATATTGGCAATTTGTTTTGGTGGAAAATTAACGACGGCAATCACTTGTTTTCCTATTAATTCCTCTGGGGTATATAGTTTGGTGATTTGAGCTGATGTTTTTCTCAACCCAATCTCTTCGCCAAAATCGACAACTAATTTATAAGCAGGATTGCGGACTTCTTTGAATTCTTCGGCTTGAATAATTGTACCAACGCGCATTTCTACTTTCATAAAATCATCCCACGTTAGCGTATTATTGTTGCTGTTTTCCATAATTTAAGTTTTGTGTAAACTCAAAAATAAGAAAAAAAAGAAGAAGAGAATTTGTCAATTGGCAAAAAAGCACTTTAAAATAGGGTTAACTGTGTATCTTCAATCAACGGTTGGGATAAAAAAGGATACGTTGAAAGGATATCAAATTGTCGTCGTTGCGTGTTGAGACGTCTTAATACAATTTGATTACAAGTAAAATGTAAATCAGGCTGTTCAAACAACGCATAGGCCTGTTGGATTTTATAAGGGTCTAATTTTCGCCCAATAGACAAGTGAGGATCCGTGCATTTGTATGCTTTTTTTAACTGCAAGGTTTGAAATAATTTTTGTGCATATTCCCTTAATTGCGGTTTGGCAATTGCGTCTACGGCAAGAAAAAAAGTCCCATTGGGATAAGTTCCAAATTCGGTTAAATACGTTTCTACTGGTGTAAAACTTGTACAACAACGCTGAATTTGTTGCTGCATGCGTTGAATGTCGGCTTCACTCGCTTGAAATTCAGCAATGGTTAAATGGGCCAATGAATTCTTACTGTTATACCAACCAATAGCTTCTCCCAATTGTAATTTTAGCGTTTTCACTTGCTCAATTAAGACTTCATCGGGTTGGAAACACAAAGAATATTTATCGCTGTACATGTTAGTTAGTTTACGGTTTACCGTTTACAAGTTACAATAACGTTGATAAAAATCAAATCGTAACGCAGATTCATCGAACATCAAAACAAATGTAAACGCTGTGAGATAAACCGTGCAAAGAGCAAAGAGCAAATCGCAGATTCATCGAATACCAAAACAAATGTAAACGCTGTGAGATAAACCGCCCAAAGAACAACTATTAAAAAAACGCACGCAATTGTACACTTCCCGTGTGAATAGTTGCTGTAGATTCGTTGCTTCGGCCTTGATAATTCAAACTAAGATCTAGGTAATTGGTTAAGTTCTTCTGGAACATCAAACGCCAAGTCATATTTTTCCCAGGTTGTAATCCCTCCAACATTTGATAGCCAATAGGAGAGAAGGCATTACCTGTAAAGGTATTTTGAAAAAAGGAGAATTCGCCATTCATGGTGAATAGTTTTGGCTGATTTACTGTAAAGGAAGCACCGATGCGATGTTGTTGTAAATTTTCGAATTCAGCTGTTTGGTTCTTTTTCTCTTGGAAGATATAGAACACATCCACTTGCGCTTGGGATGAAAACAGATAAGAAAGCTTAGTTTCAAAACCTTGAATTTGAAGCTCGTAGTTTTTACTTGCGTAAGAAGGGGATTGGGTCTCCTGTTGGGTGGTTTTACCCAATAGATCAATCAGCCACGTTTTTTGAATGAGGTGATTGTAGCCTAATTGATGGGTTTTAATTTTGTTTTCTGTCGCACCATAGGACAGTAAGTTTTTACTCTTTGATTGGGTGTACATATACGTAACACTATGGCGTTTTTTGCCGCGATTGTAATAGAGGTAATTGTTGAAATTCTCCATTAATCCTACCATCTGCTCTTCATCTGCAGTGAATGGATGAAGTTTAAGTTGGTTGCCTTTTTTCAGATCTTTACGGTCGATGCTATACGAGGTTTGATTGTAGAAAAAAGCAAGCAATCGTTTGATTCCCGTTTCATTTTGCCAAAGCGCTGCTGGATTTAGCGTTAGTGTTTGGGTGAGCTTGTTTTGATTGGTTGGCAAGAAAACCTGACTTGGTAAGTATAAGCGTACATATTTTCCTAAATCAGGATAAGGGGCAAGTTCGAATTCTTCCAATTCCTGTATGCCATTGTTGTTGTAGTCAATCCACATGTATTGTCCTCGCCCAGGTTCAACTTCTAAGTAGGTGAATTCTTGCTGGGCAATGGTTCCTGAGCTAATTTCATATAAAGTATGCGATTGAACAAATCCCTTAAAAAACTGATCGCGGTAGGTCAATACACTATTTACGGTATTCTCTGTTGGTTTAGCTTCATCCACAGGACGTACGGATCGGTAATTCGCATAGAGATTTAAATCGCGCGTTTCCGATTTGAGAAGCTGTGATTTTAAATAAAACGTATGTGCCTTTGAAAAAGGAGCTAATTTGTTGTTTTGGAGGCTGTCGTTGATTCGAAATTGGTACCCCAACTCGATGTTTTTCCCCAGTGAATCTCCGCGACCTACAAATAAATCTACCGAAGTGTATCGGTGACTGATGGGATGGAGGAGCTGGGTCTCTTGATCCGTTTCCTTGTTTTGTTCAAAATCGATACGCGTACCCACATAGTTTTGATCCCAATGGTATTTGGCCTGAGAATGACTTTGGATAAAGGTTGTTTTTTGTATTATTCCATCTGCTTGCATAAGGCTATTCTGCGTTTGAATGAACCAAGGTTTAGCCTGCCAAGTTCCCGTTAAGTTTTGTCGATGTCCCTTGTAGTCCGAACCAAAATTAAGCTGTTCAACGAGATAAGTGGCGCTTCCTTTTCCTGCTGTGATAAGCTCTAATCCTCCCGTTAATAAACTTTGATTTCCTTCTGCATATTGTAAATTCCAGTTGCGATCAAATTCAATCGAAAATAGATTTTCTAAGGAATGGAAATTCTTGTGGATGAATTGGAGGTCTGTCACTACATTTAATTGCGTTTGGTTGTGCGTCCATAGACGTTGTTTTCCTTTCATCGCGGTAGCCCAACCTTTGTTCTCTTCCTGGTCTAAAGACGAGAATAAATTGGCATCGTGATTGCTGAAGGCAAGCTCTACATCTACTGCCGTTTTCTCAGAAGGGTGATAGGCCGCATTGAAGGTCGCAATGGTATTTTGTATGGGAGCAACGAGTTTGACCACAGGAGAATAATTTCCTTGTGGTTCGCCATTAAGGGGCGTGACGTATTCGTATATGCGTCCAATGGACTGGGTGCTCTTTAGAACATAATCCCCTTGGTTGTTCCCCACTGCCATAAAGGTGACGTGGTATAATTCGGCTTCAGGATCTGTTGAAAAGGCAAAATACGCTTGCCCCTCCACCGTTTGCTCCTTGGTATAAAGAATTTTGTTTTCCGAATAGGTATCGCGATAAGCAGAAGGAGCAATCATACGTGCAGGATCATTTCCTGCTTGTTTGAGGATGTCGATTTGCTCTTCTGTTAAGTTCTGTTGGAGGTTTTGATTTTTTAAATCCGTTTCTGTAAAAACACTTACTCCCAGTTGCCAGGTTTTGGTTTCATGTTGAATATTTCCATAACCCACAAAACGGGTATAGTTGCGATCCGTGTACTGGTATTCAATAGCAATACGCATGTCAGCAGTAATGGGATAACGCTTAGTAAAACGCAATTCTCCCGAGTTGTAATCGATAACATAGTCATTTTCTTCTCCTCGTTGTAGGAGTAACCCATTGACATATACTTTTTCAGAACCCGAGACAATTAAGATGTATAGCTCTCCATTACCCCCTTTTAATTTATATGGACCTTGATTTCCCTCTTGACCGTTAAAGGTACTGCGGGTGTATTGACCTCGTGCCAAGGCAGCAGCGGCTTCGATAGTCGTTTTATTTTCCTCATCTCCAAAGATAAAACGCGTCGATAACCCCTGTACTTTTTTGTTGAAGTTTAAAAAACGTCGGCTTCTATTTTCTAAGAAAATATCTCCTGCTCGAATAGACCAAGTATCGGAAAATAGCTCAATAAAAATTTGGTCGAATTCATTGATTTTTTGTGAGTAACCCCCATATTGTAGCGGTAGGTTATTATCTTGAATAGACGCGCGAATTTTGACGCGATCGGATAAGTTTCCTGTGATCTGTAAATCTAAATTGGATGAGGTAACTGCACTTTGATTGGTTCCCATGGTTAATCCTCGCGATAAACTTCCCATGGTATTTAGCCCCTCAAACGGAACAAAAGCAGGTTTGTGACTGGTTGAGTGTTGATAGGTGAAGTTCCCTGCTTCATTGGGCACAATACGCGAGGTATCATAATAGCTTATGGGCGTGGTTAAAAACGACGGTAGCTCTAAATAGTAGAGCATTAGTGGAAAATCGAGCGTGGATTGGAGTAAAGTAACGGTATTTGTCTCAAAGTTTACGTGATAAGCAGCAGGAGAGACTAGCACATTATGCGCATCTCGTATTTCAAAAAAACTATTGTTCAGTGGGGTGGGAGGCAATTGAATGCTCGTCTGTCCTGCTTCCCAAGTCCGTTGTTGATACAGCGAATTCCCTTCTTGTGCATAGCCGCAAGAATACCAAAAAAGGAAAAGAAATAAAATTCGCTGTAGGTTCATCTAACTATAAACTCCAATTCCTCAAAAGTAGTGTATTTATCATAATATTTAACAAAGCTTCCCCACGAGAACAAAACCTAGGGAAACAAAAATAGCTTCATAAAAATGAAGCTATCTCGTTATTCTTTGGTTACAATTTGCATGGTTTCTCGATTGACCTGTTTTAATAAAAGCGTGCGATCGAGTAAGATACGATCAGCAGAGGCCTCGTCAAAATGGCGAATCGTGTAGAGGGAAACATTTTCATTATAGCTCACGCGATACTGATGGTTGAGCTTTTGACGCAATGCTTCAAAGTGATTGAATTTATCCTCCACACAAACAGAAAAACTGATGGCCGAGTTTTGAATAACATTGACTTTGATGTTATATTCGCAAAAAAGCTTGAAAATATCGCTAATGTTTTGCTCCATGATAAACGAGAAATCTTTGGATGAAAGCGAAATCAATAGTTGGTTTTTCTTGACGATAAAGCAGGGAATTGCGGGTTTTAAATCCGCTCCACGTGACACGGAGGTTCCTGCCAAGGTCGGATTGACAAAGGATTTTACATAAAGTGGAATTTCCTTTTGACGTAGCGGTTGTAGTGTTTTAGGGTGTATAACAGAGGCCCCATAAAACGCCAATTCAATGGCTTCTTGATAGGAAATTTGTTCCAAGAGTGTTGTTTCCTCGAAATAACGAGGGTCTGCGTTGAGTACGCCTGGTACATCTTTCCAAATAGTCACGCTTTCTGCATGTAAGGCATAAGCAAAGATCGCTGCAGAATAATCCGAACCCTCTCTGCCCAAGGTCGTAGAAAAACCATTGTAATCCGAACCGATAAACCCTTGGGTGATATACAGCTCTTTTTTATCGATGGCTTGCGTAATGGCTGCACAAGTCGTGTCCCATTGTACATTGGCATCGCGATAGGTAGTATCCGTCTTAATTAAATTTCGAGCATCCATCCACGTATTTTCAATACCTGCATGGTGTAAATAGTGGTGTAGAATAGTGGTCGATAGCAATTCGCCATAGCTGACAATCTGATCATAGACAAAATTGTAGTTAGGCGATTTATTGTTCAACAAAAAAGAAGTTAGCGATGTAAATAATTCCTCGATCGCTTGGTAAACCGGATGATTCATATCGATAAATAAATCATGTAAAATCTCGAGGTGATACGTTTTAACGGTTTGTACGGATTCAGCTAAATCAAAGCGATTTTGAAAATAGTTGTGTACGACCACTTCGAGGGCATTGGTTGTTTTACCCATGGCTGATGCGATGAGTAGGCTATCAGCATATCCCACAGTACGCAGTACTTGAGCTACGTTTTTTACATTGTCAGCATCTTTTACAGAAGCCCCACCAAATTTATATATTTTCATATTCAACTAATTTGTGATAAAGGCGTGAATTCCTTGCTCGCTCATTTGAACAGTATACCAATCTTCCAATACAGTTGCGCCTGATTTTTTGTAGAACTCAATTGCTGGTGTATTCCAGTTGAGAACTACCCATTCCACGCGTTTTATTCCTTCTTCTTTTGCAATAGCAATGACTTTTTTGTACAAGGCGAGACCCGCTCCCGTTCCTCTCGCTTTCTCTGTAACGATTAGATCTTCTAAGTGGATGGTTTTCCCTTTCCATGTAGAGTAGCGGTAGTAGAACAAAGCCATACCTATTATTTCATTTTCATGTTCAGCCACCCACACGCGAAAAAGAGGTTGTGAGCCAAAACCATCGCGAATAAGGTCTTCCGCAGTGAGGATTACGGCTTCGGGTTCTTTCTCAAAGGTCGCTAATTCTTGAATCAAATTTAGTACAGCTGGCATATCAGCTGGAGTAGCTGTTCTAACATTCATGTCTTTTGTTGGATTTATGGTTAATAACTTCATTTGAATGACAAAATTAACGATATTTGCACAGCAAATACACAACTAAAGAATCATTTTTCCATGACAACAAAAAGACATCAAACCCTAGGGGAGTTTATTATCGACAAACAAGAGCATTTTAAATACTCATCAGGAGAGCTTTCTCGTTTAATTAACTCTTTACGACTTGCTGCGAAAGTAGTTAGTCACCAAGTAAACCAAGCTGGTTTAGTTGATATCGTAGGCGCTTTTGGTACAGAAAACATACAAGGTGAACAACAACAAAAATTAGATGTTTACGCAAATGAGGTGTTTATTAACACGCTAGTAAATCGTGAAATCGTATGTGGAATTGCTTCAGAAGAGGAGGACGATTTCATCACCATTCATGGAAAAAAAGGAGATAACGATAGCAAATATGTTGTCTTAATAGATCCACTAGATGGATCTTCCAATATTGATGTAAACGTGTCAGTAGGAACTATTTTTTCTATTTACCGTCGTGTGACTCCAGAAGGAACGCCTGTACAATTAGAAGACTTTTTACAAAAAGGAGAAAATCAGGTTGCTGCGGGATATATCGTATATGGTTCATCAACGATGTTAGTGTATACTACAGGAGCAGGAGTAAACGGGTTTACCTTAAACCCAGCGATTGGAACGTTCTATTTATCGCATCCAGATATGAAGATCAAAGAAGATGGTTCAATCTATTCTATCAACGAGGGAAATTACATTCAATTTCCACAAGGAGTGAAGGATTATTTAAAATACTGTCAAGAAGAACAAGGAAATCGTCCTTACTCTGCACGTTATATCGGAAGTTTAGTTTCGGATATTCACCGCAATATTTTAAAAGGAGGAATTTACATCTACCCAACAAGTACAAAAGCACCGAAAGGGAAATTGAGATTGTTGTATGAATGCAACCCCATTGCCTTTATTATGGAGCAAGCAGGAGGTAGAGCCTCTGATGGATACCAACGCATCATGGAAATTGAACCAACGGAGTTACATCAACGTGTTCCTTTTTTCTGTGGTAGTAAAAATATGGTAGAAAAGGCAGAAGAATTTATGGCATTACACTCTTAACGAGGTAGCAAAATATAAAAGGGGTTTTACAAGTGTAAAACCCCTTTTTTTTAGCGTTTAATTTTTTGAATTTCTTCAATAAAAGTATCTAGGTCAACCCCTAGTACTAAAAGCGATAGAGACTTGTTGACAATTAAGTCAATGTCACCAGTAAAACCTAAAGCTGCCGCAAATTTGCGTAAGATGTCCTTTTGCTTTGGTCCTAATACGTGATTCACATACACCATACGCGCTAAATCATATAAGCGCTCAATTCGGTTAATCTCTAAATAAGGCGGATTAACGGGGTATTTTTCGGGATTGGCCATGATTTTGTCATAATCATCTGTCGAAATATCAAGCTTATCTGCTAGTTCATTTAGGAATTTAAGCTCCTCTTCACTGATATCTCCATCCGCTAGGGCAACGCGTACAATAGAGGCAAAATGCCCTTTGTTACGCTCTTTAAAGCCACTGTCATATAAATCTAAATAAGCCATAGTTCGTAATTTTTTGTTGTTAATTGGTTTAAGGTGTTAATTAAAAGTAATGTACAAAATTTATAGCGAAAAAAACGTGTATGGATCAAAAAAATAATTCACTTAAACTTAGTGGATGTAAGTGGTCAAGGGTGTTGAGGTTGAAGATACAAAAGAGGTGAAACTCGATTTGATTCGGATTATCGCATTATTTCAAAAGAGGATAGAGAGTCAAGTGAAACTTATGTGTATTTTTGTCGTATATTAAGAGTTAAAAATAGAGGTTTATGTCCAATCCTAAAGTAACGAAGTATGATAAAGCCTATTTGCGTATCGCACGTGAATGGGGACAGTTATCGTACTGTAAACGAAAAAAAGTTGGCGCAATCATTGTTAAAGATCGCATGATTATCTCAGATGGATATAATGGAACACCTACGGGATTTGACAATTGTTGTGAAGATGATCGCGATCAAACGTATTGGTATGTCCTACATGCTGAAGCGAATGCAATTCTCAAGGTGGCTAGTTCAACACAGAGCTGTCAAGATGCTACTTTATATATTACCATGTCTCCTTGTCGCGATTGCAGTAAATTAATACACCAAGCTGGTATAAAACGCGTTGTTTATGTAGAAGGCTATAAAGATATGGCTGGTATTGAGTTTTTGATCAAAGCAGGTGTTGAAGTTGTGCATATTGAGGATTTAGATTAACACAAGAGATGAAAAAGTTTTTTTGGCCCTTTATCGTTGCAATATCGCTGTCCCTTGGTGTACTCTTAGGCGGTTTTCTTGTATCGGCCTCCCAGCGTACACACAGTAATTTTTTTACCAATCACAATAAGCTAAAACTCAATCGACTGTTAGATTTTATCGAACAAGAATACGTCGATCAGGTAGATACGGATTCTATTGTGGATCGCACCGTAACAACTATACTGGAGCAATTAGACCCTCATTCTGTTTATATTGGCAAAGATTTGATGAAAGAAGTGACCGAATCCATGCAAGGAAGTTTCGTAGGGATTGGGGTACAGTACTATTTGTATCAAGATTCACTAGCGATCATTAAACCCTTGGAAGGAGGGCCGTCAAGTAAGGCTGGATTATTAGCAGGAGACCGTATCTTGAAAGCAGACCAACGGGTGCTTTACGGTAAAGAAATTTCAACGGATACTATTTCAACTGTATTAAGAGGAGAAGAAGGAACAGCTATTACCTTAGAAGTGTATCGTAAGACAACACAAGAGCTACAAAATATCGTAGTGAAACGGGAGCCAATTCCACTGAAAAGTGTAGATGTGGCCCTTAAACTCGACAATCAATATGGTTATATCAAGGTCAATCGATTTTCCAGTACAACCTATGAAGAGTTTCAAGCAGGATTGTTAGACTTGATAACCCAAGACATCAAAGGATTGATTATTGACCTACGCGATAATAGTGGAGGTTATATGGATCAATCGAGTAAAATATTAAATGATTTGCTGTCAACCGATCAAACCATCGTTAAAACGATCAATCGTGGTGGACAAGAAAAAGTGACCAAAGCAAAAAGTACGAATCTGTTTACCTCAAAACCGCTATTTATTTTAGTCAATGAAACGAGTGCTTCGGCTAGTGAGATTATTGCGGGGGCTATTCAGGATAACGATAGAGGAACAATTGTCGGACGACGTACCTTTGGTAAAGGGTTAGTACAACGAGAATTAATGTTGGGTGATGGTTCAGCTATCCGTCTAACTACAGCGCGTTACTATACACCTTCTGGACGATCCATTCAGAAGAACTATAAAAATGGGATTGAGGATTACAACAATGATTTCCGTTCGCGTTATGAACATGGTGAACTGTATGCTGCTGATAGTATTAAGGTAGCGGATAGTTTGCAATTTAAAACACGCAACGGTAGAATCGTATATGGCGGTGGGGGAATTGTACCTGACGTATTTGTACCTATTGCGCGAAAACACGGAGAAGAAGCTATTGTGATGATGATGAAATCAGGCATGGTAAGTTACTACGTTTTCCAAGAGATTGATAAAGACCGCCAACGCTATAATACCATGACAACAGCCGAATTAATTGCGGATCTCCAAGGAGATTCAAAAGAATTTGGACAGTTTAAGCGCTATTTAGAAACGAATAAGTTGTTTTTCAAATTAGATCGCCACAAGGATCTTGTAATGCACTACCTGATCGCAGAATATGTAAACCAATTAAAAGGACAAGAGGAGTATTACGAATGGTTATTAAAGATTGATCCGATGGTTTTGAAAGTTATGAGTGATGGGTTATGAGTGATGGGTTATGAGTGATGGGTTATGAGTGATGGGTTATGAGTTCAGCTTTTATCCATCACTCAAAATTCATTTCTCATGACGTAAAAAATGGTTTAAAATTTGCAATGTGTCTTGAAAAGTATTTTATGATGACACACAAGGACTTAGAAGTTTGGAAGGTTAGTAGACACTATGTTTCGGAAATTTATAAATTGACAAGTTTGTTTCCAAATGAAGAAATTTACGGTTTAACTAGCCAAATACGACGGAGTGCAATATCTATTCCTTCTAATATAGCAGAAGGATGTGGAAGAAGAAGTAATAAAGAATTGATACAATTTCTTTATATTGCTATTGGAAGTTTGTCAGAATTAGAGACACAATTGTTAATCTCATTTGATTTAGGATTTTGTAGTTTAGAAGACTGTAATCTAGACATTCTTGTAAGTATTAGAAGAATGCTTTTGGGGTTAATTAAAGCAGTAAGTTAAGAGTTCTCAGATCATAATTCTATTTTCTTGTTCAAAGAAATTCATTTTGGTATTTCAGGAGAATTTATCCATAACCCATAACCGATCTCTCATAACGTAAAAAAGGGTATTTCGAATAGAAATACCCTTTTTTATACTACCAAATTTTCACTCGCTCTTCTGGTTGGATGTAAAGCTTGTTTGTTTCTTTGATATCGAATGCTTCGTAAAAAGCATCCACATTTTGTAAAGGAACAAATGCTCTATAATATCCTGGCGCGTGTGGATCTGTTTTTACTTGATTTTTGATTGCCTCATCACGTGCTTTCGTTCTCCAGATTGTTCCCCAAGAGATGAAGAAACGCTGTTCAGGTGTATAACCGTCGATTAGTCCTGGATCACCATTTTCTTTTAAGTAGATTTTTAATCCGTCGTAAGCAGCATTAACTCCACCTAAATCTCCGATATTTTCACCTAATGTAAAGTGACCATCAACGAAAACACCTGGTAAGGGCTCTAATGCACTGTATTGATCTGCTAATTTATTACCTAAAACAGTAAAACGCTCTAAGTCAGCATCAGTCCACCAGTTGTTTAAGTTACCATTTTTGTCATAACGCGCTCCAGAGTCGTCAAAACTATGTGAGATTTCGTGTCCAATAACTGCACCAATTCCTCCGTAGTTGATTGCCTCATCTGCTTTGTAATCATAGAATGGCGGTTGTAAGATAGCTGCTGGGAATACGATTTCGTTGTATAATGGGTTAAAGTAAGCATTCACTGTTTGTGGTGACATACCCCATTTCGTCTTATCTACCGGTTTACCATAATCTTCTCTGTTTTTCGCTACTTCCCATTTCGATGCATTTCTCATGTTTTCGAAATAGTTTCCTTTAGCTTCAGGTGATTTGATATCCATTGTTGAATAGTCCTCCCATTTGTCAGGGTAACCAATTTTAACGGTAGTAGTTGCTAATTTTTCAAGTGCTCCTTTTTTCGTCTCTTCAGCCATCCATGGTAAGTTTTTGATGCGCTCACCAAAAGCGGTTAATACGTTTTTGATCATCGCTTGTGCTTTCGCTTTCGCTTCAGCAGGGAATTTTTTCGCTACGTATAATTGACCCAAAGCCTCACCAATTGTATTGTTTACCACTGCAAGAGCTCTTTCTTCTGCAGGTCTTTGCTCTTTTGCACCTTCTAATGTTTTAGAATAGAACTCCCAGTTTGCTGTTTCCATATCCGTAGATAACGTACTAGCATAACCATTTACTAAAGTCCATTTTAAGTATGCCTTTACATCTCCGATGTTTTTAGCAGATAAAATGTCGTTCAATGCCTTCATATAACGCGGTTGCGAAACCACTACCTTATCGATGTTTTTCAATCCAGTTGCATCAAAATAAGCCGTCCAATCCACAACAGGTGTTGTTTTTTGTAGCTCAGCAATTGTCATGGGATTGTAGGTTAAACGGCTATCTCTACGTTCTACTCTTGTCAAACGAGGTTCTGCCATTTTTGTTTCAATCGTCAATACGCGTGTAGCATCTGCAGTTGCGTCTTCTTTTGATTCACCTGCCATTTCTAACATACGCGCTACGTGTGCCACGTATTGCTCGCGTTTTTCTTTCATGTCTGCATCTTGCAACACATAGTAATCGCGATCAGGTAATCCTAAAGATCCTGTACTTAAATAAATCGTGTTCTCATTCGAGTTTTTGGCATCAGCATAAACATAGGAAGAGTATAATCCTAAACCACCTTCATCCGCTAAATCGTTGATCAATTTAGTCACGTCTGCTGGCGTTTGAATCGCGTTGATTTGATCCAAGTAAGGTTTTAAAGGGGTAACACCTACACTGTTACGCGTAGTATTATCTAAATAAGATTCAAACAAAGCAACCGCTTTTGCCTGGTCTGACTTCGCATCTAGATTATGAGCTTCAGCCGCTTCTTTTAAAATTGCCAAAGCATCTTTATCCGTGTTTTGTCTTAATTCATCAAAACTTCCCCAACGGGTTCTATCATTGGGAATCTCGGTGTTATCATACCACGTACCGTTTACAAAACGGAAAAAGTCATCCCCAGGATTTACACTTAGGTCCATATACTCTAAGTTAATCCCGTGATTCTCTTGATCTGCAACTTCTTCAGTTTTTTTGCCATCTTTACAAGCAACTAATGAAGCTAGAGCAAGACCAGAGGTTAATAATACTCTTTTTTTCATTTTATTTCAGTTTTTACTTTAATTCTAGTTTAAACAAAAATAGAAAATATCTTTTGAGTAATTTTCATTTCAGCCTATAAATTGAAATTTTGGGAATAAAACTTCTTTTTTTGTTTGATTTGGTGTGTTTCCAAGCAAAATAAATGGTTTAATCAACGGGGCAAATGGTCGTTTTTACTCGTAGGTTTTAAGCTAGCTTTAACGTATTTATGGGTTGGAATTTGTAAGTTTGTAGGAAACTCAAATCATCATGTTTCAATTTTTTAAACGCTATAGATATTTCTTTCTATTTTTCTTCTTGATGTGCTGTGGAATCATGGCTATGTTTTACAATGCGTTGAAATACAGAAAAAGTTTACCTGTTTATACGCCTTCAATGGTGAATCCTGAGATGGTGGATAGTTTAATTCAGCATGAAGCCAATAAGCAAAGACATCGCATCGCTGCATTTTCTTTTATCAACCAAAATGGAGATACGATTACCAATAAGGAGTATGATGGCCATATTTATGTTGCTGATTTTTTCTTTACTACCTGTCCGACGATCTGTCCAATTATGGGAGATAATATGGAGTGGCTGCAAGACAAGATCAAGACCCTACCAGGAGTAAAACTATTATCTCATACTGTAACGCCTGAAATTGACAGTGTACCAGTGCTAAAAGAATACGCATTAAAACGAGGCGTTGACGATTCTATTTGGAATTTGGTTACGGGTGACAAGCGCGAGATCTATTATATCGCTAGGAATTCGTATTTAGCCGTAAAAACAGGTTCACCAGAAGAAATGTACGATATGGTACACACAGAAAACTTCGTTTTAGTAGATAGTGAAGGGCGAATTCGCGGTTTTTACGATGGGACGAATTTAGATACGAAAGATCCTGAAAACAAAAACATGCAGGAACTATGGGAAGACATCCAATGGTTGTATCAACACGAAAAAGAAACGAAAAAATAACAATCGATATATCAAGTAAAAAAGACAAGCAGTGAGGCTTGTCTTTTTTATTTGATTTTAGGCGAATCCCTTTAGTTTAGAGCTTTGAAGCAGTCTGTTAAACTAGTAGTATTTAGACTAATAAAAAATAAATTAATGCTCAACTTGTTTTTTTATTGCTTATTTTTGCAATGTGAATTAAATCTAAATAAGGTGAATACAACGTTAGACTTATTGAAAAGAAACGAAAAGGGCGTAATCGCTGACTTTGACCTTCATAAAGTACCTTTGAAACTCTTAGAAATGGGATGCCTACCAGGCAATCCTGTTGAACTATTAGAAGTTGCTCCATTAGGAGATCCCATTTATTTTTGCATTAACGATACACATTTATCGATTCGCAAAGAATTAGCACGTGAAATTGTGGTAAGCTTGGAGGATAATTTGAAATAAGATTAGCAGAAGAACTCAATGAAAAAAGATATAAAAGTTGCCCTAATAGGTAATCCTAACGTAGGGAAAACCTCTGTATTCAATGCCTTAACGGGCTTAAACCACAAAATTGGTAATTATCCCGGTATTACGGTAGATAAAAAATCAGGTACCACCAAGTTAGACGAAGAAGTAAGTGCAACGGTTATTGACTTACCTGGTACCTATAGTATCAATGCTAGTTCGGAAGATGAACGCATTGTCTTGGATTTGTTGTTTGATCAAACCAATGAAGATTATCCTGATGTTGCTGTTGTTGTAGCAGAAATCGAAAACTTAAAGCGAAATTTACTCCTGTTTACCCAAGTCAAAGAGTTGGGTTTTCCTACGGTATTAGTCATCAATATGGCAGACCACATGGAAGAAAAAGGAATTAGCATTCAGGTGACGGAGTTAGAAAAGAAATTAAACACCAAAATAGTTTTGATGAGTGCCAAAAAGAAATTGGGCATTCAGGAATTAAAGCAAGCTATTTTGGGCTATAAGAATTATTCAATTGAACCTTGTTTAAATGCCACAGCCGTAGACCCAGAGTTTTTTGGTCAATTAGCCTTGACCTTCTCTACGCTTTCCGTATTTAAACTGTGGATGATTTACTCCCAAGATATTGTCATCGGCAATATTGGGAAAAAAGATATTGAAGAAAAAGGCATTCACTTATCAGAAAGTGAAATCAAAAAATTACAGCATAAAAAGACGATTAAGCGCTATCAGTTTATTAATGATACACTAAAGGAAACCTATAAGCGCGATCTCAATAAGGCATCAGATATTCGCACCAAAGTCGATCGTATATTAACCCATAAAGTATATGGGTATTTAATTTTCTTTGGTATCATGATGTTGGTGTTTCAAGCGATTTTCGAATGGTCGAGTATTCCAATGGATTGGATTGACGAGCAATTTGCCAATCTGAGTTCTTGGGTACACGAAGTGATGACACCAGGAAAATTAACCGACCTAATTGCCGATGGTATCGTACCAGGAATTGGAGGGGTGATGCCTTTTATTCCACAGATTGCCATTCTGTTTATGTTTATTTCTATTTTGGAAGAAACAGGCTATATGAGTCGTGTGGTGTTCTTGATGGACAAACTAATGCGTCCCTTTGGATTAAGTGGAAAATCAGTAGTGCCATTGATTTCTGGAAATGCCTGTGCAATTCCAGCGATTATGTCAGCACGTAATATTGAGAATCCCAAAGAACGATTGATTACGATTTTAGTGACACCTTTTACTACGTGTTCAGCTCGTATTCCCGTATATATTATTATCATTGCCTTAGTGATTCCAGAAACGCGTTTGTTTGGTTTCTTGAGTTTACAAGGCCTAACGTTAACGCTGTTTTACTTCATCGGTTTCTTAGCTGCTTTAGTCTCGTCATGGGCCTTGAGTAAGTATATCAAGAGCGAGCGTAAGTCGTATTTCGTTATTGAAATGCCGAATTACCGCACGCCAATTATCAAAAACGTTGTGGCAAATATGTATGAGAAGACCAAGGCATTCGTTGTGGGTGCAGGTAAAATCATCTTCGTACTATCGATTATTATTTGGTTTTTAGGTGCACATGGACCTGGCGATAATTTCGAAAATGCTGAGGAGCATATGGCTCAACTACACCAAGGACAAGAAGTTTCGGAAGATGAAATGAGTGAATATGTAGCGAGTTATCGCTTAGAAAATTCGTATATTGGAATATTGGGAAAATCCATTGAACCTGTGATTAAACCGTTGGGATATGATTGGAAAGTTGGAATTGCCGTATTGTCTTCTTTTGTTGGACGTGAGATTTTTGTCGGTGTTTTAGGAACGATCTACAATGTGGGGTCAGGAGATGAGAACGATGAAGATGGACGTATCAAACAAAAAATGGCTGCTGAGGTATGGCCCGATACGGGTGAAAAAGTATTCACTTTAGCTAGTGGAGTTTCCCTGATGTTTTTCTATGCATTTGCCATGCAGTGTACTGCTACGGTAGCGATTGTACGCAGAGAGACAAAATCGTGGAAGTGGACCATCTATCAATTGGTCTTTATGACGGTTCTCGCTTATGTGGCAGCGTTTATAGCCTATCAACTCTTAAAGTAAAGGAGATATGGATTATCAAGAAATTATCGTTTATATTCTATTAATTCTAGCAATTGCTTTTTTTGTAAGAAAGAGCTTTGGCAAGAAGAACAACACCAAAGGAGGAGGCTCTTGTGGGAGTGGAAACTGTGGGTGTTCGTAGGAAGAAAGTAAGGTGAAAATAAATAAAAAAGCAGCAATAAACTCGAGTTTATTGCTGCTTTTTTTATGGTGGTTGTTTTGTGAATATGAAGAGATTAGAGGATAAAATCGTTGTTTTTGATCACATATTTGTATATTATCTGAAATTTGTATAAAATAATTGAATTTTTTATGATAAAAATTAAAGATGTATTGCTGTAAGTAGTAATTTTAAATACTATTAATTTTTATGTGGTTGATTGATGATGAAAACGATAATTTTATGTCTTGTTTGTTTTTTATTTATCCAGAGGATAGCAGGACAACAATTCAATTTAAGAGGAAAAGTACACAATGAAAACGGCAGTCCTATAGCGTTTGCTACAACTATATTATTTGTGCATGATACTATTCCTATAGCTTATACTTATACAGACAGTCTAGGGAGTTTTGTTATGACTCAAAAAAAAGGACTATATAAACTAAGTATATCGTGGGTGAATGCTGATGATATAACGAAAGAAATTGACCTATCTCACGATTTGGATATAGGGGAATTACTGCTAAATGAAAATACCAATCTTGAAGAAATTGCTATTACTACTAGAAAAAAAACATTTGAAAGAAAGACAGATCGAATTGTTTTTAATGTTTCTCAATCCATTGCTGCGACAGGGATGAGTGCTTTAGAAGCCCTAGCATTGACCCCTTTAATTGTGGTTAATGGACAAGGAGAGATCGCTGTAGTAGGAAAGAATAAGGTTGGAGTATTAGTTGATGATAAAATTGTGTATTTATCAGGAAATGAGCTTAGTTCTTATTTGAATGCTATACGGGCTGAAACTATAGAACGCATTGAAGTCATTACGGCACCACCGTCAAAGTATGATGCCCAAGGTAATAGTGGATTAATTAATATTGTGCTGAAGAAAAATGAAAGTTTAGGGCTGAGTGGCAGTATAACTAATACGGTAAAACAAACAACGTATACTAATTTTTCCAACAGCTTGAATTTGAATTATCAAACTAAGAAACTGACTTCTTCCGCATCCTTTCGGCAGTATTATACGTCCATTAAAGCAGTTGAGAAATATGGAATATGGAATGCTCAATCATTACTTTCAAAAGAAGTGCGACATGATTTTTACAAAGGAATTGGAATCGAAACCCATATAAATTATGCCTGGTCAGAGAATACGAAATTGGGACTTATTTACAATTACGGAACTGCAGCTAATAATAAAGGTGTTGATACAAAGACTTTTTTTTATGATACGAAAACGTTGTATAAGGATTTATCAACAGAGGCAACCCATCGAAATGATGTACCGACACATGCATTTAATGCTTATGCTCAAAGTAAGTTAGCTGAGCGTGGGGATCAAGTAGAGATTGGCGTAAATTATTTGGATACTTCATCTAATTCGAGGATCGATTTTACTACTACCGATTCTTTTAAACCATTGCTAACCGATGTAGTAAATAGTAACTCTTTGGTTGGATATCGTATTTTTTCCTCTACAGCTGATTTTACCCTGAATAGTTCATGGAGTACATTTTCATTTGGTATAAAATATGTGATGATACGTACTAATTCGGATGTAGGCTATTTTAATTGGAAGGATCAGGGCTATTGGATTGATCCCACCAAGTCAGCTTTATTTGCGTATAAAGAAAATATTTATGCAGGATATTTTGATCTTACTAAAACACTTTTTAAGACCTGGGAATTGAAAGTAGGTTTGCGTTATGAATATACGAATGCTCAAGGTTTATCTAAAACAACAGGTGATCTTACTAAAGCAAACTATACACACTTTTTTCCTTCTGTACATCTAACACATAAAGTAAATGATGCCAATGTGTTCTATATGTCCTACAATAAACGAATCAATAGGCCTGGTTTTAGAGAAGTAGATCCCTTTAGATGGTATAGTAACCCTTATTCTTATTCTACGGGAAATCCTCTTTTATCCCCTTCCTATAATTACAACGTGGAGTTAGGCTATTTATTTCAACATTTTTTATCTGTTGATCTATACTATCAACAGGTAAGAAATGAGTTTGGACAAATTTCATCTTTTGATAATGAAACAGAAGTTTCTACCTATTACAATTACTACGATCAGAATAATGTAGGAGTAAATGTGATGTATACTAAATCGCTTTTCAGTTTTTTGGAAAACAGTATTGCTTTCAATATAGCTTATGTCAAGGCTAGACCAAAGATGGAAAACATCATTGGAGAAGAAGGATTGTCCGCCAGTTATTCCATCAATAATACGATAACGCTAAAACCAACACATAGTTTCCTATTAGTGAACTATTGGCAAAGGTTACCCTCTAAAAAGGGAAATAGTTCTTTGCGAAATATGGCTTCTTTTGACCTAGGTCTTAAATTTCTTTTTTTCGATCAAAAGCTATCCTTGAACATTGTTGGCAATGACTTGTTTCAACAATTAAGAGCAAAAGGAGAGAAGAAATTTAATACAAATCATCAAGAATTCAATAATTATTATGATGCAAGAAGTATATCCTTCTCCGCTTCGTATAATTTTGGACATTCTAAGCAGAACAATAAAAATAAAACGATTGACTTTGAAGAAACTTCAAGGGCAAATTAACGATATGGTTTGCAAACGAATACCAATGAGGGTCTAATGTATTAAAACTTTGACTGATTATTTTATTAAAAAAAACAATATTATGAAATTAGTTAGTTTAGAGCAATTCAAAAAGCTTAATGAAGCAGAATTGAAAGTTGTTAAAGGTGGTGGACTAGTACCAGGATCTACTGTTGAATCTGACAAACATGATGATGATAAAGCATCGACGGAACAAAAGTAATTTAAGTAGAACATTTGCAGGAGTATAAATATATACTCCTGTACTTAAAATTTAATATAGATGATATTAATTTTAACTACAAAGTACTATGAACAAGGTACAACTCCAGTGGTAGATTGGCTAATCTACAGTAGAACTCCTTATATTATCATACACTACGAAGATCTAATTTCGAAAGATCATAGATAAGATGTATAATTGCTGTAGGCATGTAGTAGTAAAACAACCAGTTGTACTTAAAAATACCCAGTGAAAGCATAGGACTAATAGGAAGCCTGAACCAGATAAAGGAGGATGTAAAAAACCCGTAAGGTTTAAGTGTCCTATGCCAATAACAGCATTACAGTTGTTTCCAATGCTGCCACCTTGCCTTACGGGTAAAATCTTTAAGAAGCTGTTGTTATTGTTTTGGATGTATTAGGATGTACTAATTTCGTGCCTGCTTTTATGTTTAGCTATTTTTTTTCATGTTTTGTTTGATTCGTAAATGACATTTTAGAAGTGTATTTCTTTTTTTGAAAAAGAATAGGTGTTTTTGGAAACTTTATGCTAGGTACCACACAACGAACAAACCACGCAACGAACGAACCACACAACGAACGAACCGCACAACGAACAAACCGCACAACGAACAAACCGCGCAACGAACAAACCGCGCAACGAACACTTCGAACCAAAAAAAAACCAAGCATCTAAAAAGAATACTTGGTTTTTCGTAATGTATTGAATTGTTATTTATTTGTTCTTAGTTGAATAAACCTAAAAGTAGGGATGGACATAAACCGAATACAATAATCGCTGTAATAGAAACTAGTCCTACGATTTTGTATGATAGAGGAACTTGAATAGCTGTTGTTGCTTCATCTTCCTCTTGTTTTGTGAACATCAAGATGATAATTTTTAGGTAGTAGTAAATACTGATAAAGGAGTTGATTACCCCGAAGATGACTAAGATGATAAATCCGTTTTTCACTGCTTCTGTGAACAAGAAGAATTTTCCGAAGAAACCAGCGAAGATTGGAATACCTCCCATAGATAATAACGCCACAGCTAAGATAACCGCTAAAAGGGGGTTAGATTTGCCTAATCCTTTAAAGTTGTTGATGTGTTCGTTGTCTTTTCCTTTCGTTACGATCGTCAATACGGTAAAAGCGGCAATACCAGCAAAAGCATACGAGGTAGCGTAGTAGAATAGGTTTGGTGTTGCACTGCCTAATGCAGTCAACGCCATCATCATAAAACCAGCATGCGAAATACCAGAATAAGCCAGTAGACGCTTCATATTATCTTGGCGTAACGCCATGACATTACCCACAGTCATCGTTAAGATGGCAATCACAACAATAGCTGTAGTGTAGTGAGACGGCATTTGGTGTAACAGGTTGATGGATACTTTGTACAAGGTAGCAACAGCCGTTACTTTTACCAATGTACTCATCATGGCAGTCGTTAAGTTTGGAGCTCCTTGATACACGTCTGGTGCCCAGAAGTGGAACGGAACCGCTGCTATTTTAAATAACATTCCAATAATAACCAGGGTCACCCCAAGTGCATACCATACTGGCATGGGATTGCTTGTTGTTAATTGAGTGATTTGAGCCAAATCAAATGATCCTGTTGCTCCGTAGATCAAGGCAATTCCAAAAAGAACAACTCCTGATGCAAACGATCCCAACAAGAAGTACTTCATCGCTGATTCGTTACTTTTAATATTCGTACGATCCGAACCACAAAGAATGTATAGGGTAATAGAAAGAATTTCTAATCCCACAAAAAACATCGCCATATTGCCGAAACTCACCATGGAAATTGCTCCCATAAGTAAGAATAGTTTTAACGAAATATAGTCTGATATTTTAGAAAATTGCGTTTGATAAAAGTCTTTACTCAAGGCAACCAATAAAATGGTTAGGGCGATAAATAAAGAAGAAAAGGTACTTGAAAATTTAGTAGTTACAATCATATTGTTGTAATGGGCTTCCACCACATCAATATTGCAAAGTGTGTACCCCAGAATTCCCAGTAGTCCTACAATCGTTAGCGGGATGATTAATTTTCTCAAATTAATGATCTCTGCTAGTAGAACGATAACCGCTAATACGCCAACTGCTATTAATGTATTCATCTTTTATATTTTGGAATTATAGCTTCAGAATAAGCTGAATCTCAATTTTGTTATTTAATATAGGATACGATTTCAACCAAACTTGGTGTAATTAAATCGGTAATTGGCTTAGGATAAACACCGAGGAAAATCACAGTGATTACTAATATTCCCAAGACAATTTTTTCGTTTAGCGTTACCTCTTTAAATACTTTGGCATTCGTTTCACCTAGCATAGATCGTTGGAACATGCGCAACATATAGAACGCACCGAAAATGATACTTGTTCCTCCGATGATCGCGTACCAAATATTGATTTGCGATAGACCATACAGTAGACTGAATTCCCCAATGAAACTGAATGTCCCTGGTAAACCAATTGACGCAAACAATAGGATCATAAATAGGGAAGCGAATTGTGGCGCTTGTTGGCGAATTCCTCCCATTTCGTTGATGGCTCTTGTATCGAATCTGTTGTACATGATTTCAGCTACATAAAATAAACCTACGATAACAAAACCGTGGGCTAACATTTGATATACAGCTCCTAATAATCCGTCTAAGGTAAGGGTATAAGCTCCTGCAGCAATCAATCCAACGTGTGCAAGAGAAGAATAAGCGAAGAAACGCTTGATGTTCACTTGTTTTAACGCTACGATTGATCCGTATACTACACCAATAATACACAAAACCAGGATGGTAGGCATTAAGTCTTTTGCAGCCGATGGTGCAATAGGCAATTGCCAACGAATGATTGAATACAATCCCATTTTCAACATGATTCCCGATAAAAGCATGGTTCCAACCGTTGGTGCTTTTTCATAGGTAGATGCCTGCCAAGTATGGAAAGGGAAAATAGGAATTTTAATGGCATAAGCTAAGAAGAATGCAAGGAAAATCCAGTACTGTTCTTGGCTTGTTAAGCTTACGTTGTATAAATCTGCTAGTAAGAAACTACCTGCTTTTTGGTATAAGTAAATAAACCCAACCAACATGAATAGAGAACCAGCGAAGGTGTAAATAAAGAACTTAAAGATTGCTTTTTTACGTGCTTCAAAGGTATCGTTCCCCCATAGTAAAGCGATGAAGTAGATTGGAATCAAAGATAATTCCCAGAAAATATAGTATAAAAATCCATCTGCTGCTAAGAATGTTCCCGTCATAGCGAATGACATGAACATCACCAAGCCATAAAATAGATTTGTCTTCTCAATGTGATTTCCAAAAGAAGATAAAATGATTAGCGGTGTTAACATGGTTGTTAATAAAACAAGGGCTAACGCTAATCCGTCTGCTTTTAGGGCAATGTGAATGTTGGGATTCATGATCCATTGCGTGGTAAAACCGGCATTTACTCCCGAATTGTGTTGACAAATGAGGGCAATTGTTTCTACAAATGCCACTAACCCAAATAGCAAAGCAATTTTAGGGGCAAGTGTTTTATTTGCTAAAAACGTAGCAAATGCTCCAACTAATAACGTTAATAATAATATAGTTACGTTCATCTCTCTAAATTATCTTGCAATGAATAAATAATACAACATCAAACAGATTCCGAATACAAAGGCAAATAAGTACAATCCGATATTTCCGTTTTGTGCTTTTTTACCTTGTAAAGACAACCCATCTGCTATTTTTCCTAACCCGTAAATCACTTCTGATAAAGCAACTTCTACGACATCTCTAAAGAATACAGCTAGTACGTAAATAGGCTTTACAATTACTTTCATGTAGATTTCGTCAATGTAGTATTTGTTGTATAACACTTTATGGAATCCTGTCATTTGTTCATCTGTAGGAGGAAGGTCGCCTTTTTTGATGTATTTGCTATATGCAAGGAATAGACCAATACAAGCCCCTACAACAGCTACAGCCATTAAGATGTATTCCGTTGTTCCCAATACGTGTGGATGTGCATTGGCACTGTTAACGATGATGGGTTCTAAATAGCTGTTTAACCAACTGTTTCCTGGAAGACTGATCACTCCACCAACCACAGATAAGATTCCTAAAATCCAAAGCGGAACCGTAATAGCTGCTGGACTTTCATGCAAGTGATTTTTTTGTTCTTGTGTTCCTCTAAAGTTTTTGAAGAATGTCAAGTACAACAATCTAAACATATAGAAAGCCGTCATGATAGAAGCAAGTGATCCGATTACGTACAATACGGGATTGTGACTGAAAGCAGTTAGTAAGATTTCATCCTTAGAGAAGAAACCAGAGAAAGGAGGGAAACCGGAGATAGCAATTGTTGCTAACAAGAAGGTTGCATACGTTGCAGGCATAAATTTCTTTAAGCCACCCATATTTCTCATGTCTTGCTCACCACCCATAGCGTGAATAACAGATCCGGAACCTAGGAACAAACAAGCTTTAAAGAAAGCGTGTGTTACTACGTGGAAAACAGCAATTTCGTAAGCACCAAATCCGACAGCCATAAACATCAATCCCAATTGAGAGACGGTTGAATAAGCCAATACTTTTTTGATGTCTGTTTGCACTAAACCGATTGAAGCAGCAAACAAAGAAGTGACAGCTCCAACGATAGCGATGATATTTTGAATGTGTGGCGCAAGGTCAAACACAAAGTTTAATCTTGTGATTAAGAAAATACCTGCAGTTACCATGGTTGCCGCGTGAATTAACGCAGAAACAGGCGTTGGTCCTGCCATCGCATCAGGTAACCAAGTGTACAATGGAATTTGAGCACTTTTTCCTACTGCACCAATAAATAAAGCTAAAGCAGCCCAACCAATCCACATGTTGATTTGGTGGTTTGTTCCCTGCATTAATGCCTCTTTAATGGTCATATAATCCAACGATTGGAATAAGAAAGCCAAGATAAATACCCCAACTAAAAAACCTAAATCCCCGATGCGGTTCATGATAAATGCCTTTTTAGCGGCGTCGTTATACGATTGGTTTTTATGCCAAAATCCGATTAATAAGTAAGAGCACAATCCTACACCTTCCCATCCGATGAACGTGATCAATAAGTTACTACCTGTAACTAACACAATCATAAAGAAGATGAAGAGGTTCAAATAGGCGAAAAACTTCGCGTAGTTTTCGTCATTTTTCATGTAGTTGGTCGAGTACCAGTGAATTAAGGTACCGATTCCCGTTACAAATAACAACCATAAAAGTGAAAGTTGATCGAGTAAAAAGCCAAAAGTAACATTGAAGTTAGCCAGGGCCATCCATTCGAATAGTTCAATTTCAATGGGTTGTTTGGAGTTGTTTACTTGGATAAAGGCCAATAATGAAATGATAAAAGAAATTAAAACTGCTACAGTTGCGATAACTCCTGAACCATTACCTAATTTTTTTCCAAAGAAAACATTAACCAAAGCCCCAAGTAAAGGGACTAATAATAAAAGTAAAATTACGTTTGTATCCATAAGGAATTATCCTTTTAAGTTCTTTAATTTATCAATATCAATTGCGCCAATATTTCTGTAAATCGATACAAGGATAGCTAATCCTACAGCAACTTCTGCCGCGGCAACCGCCATTGTAAAGAAAACAAAAACTTGTCCTTGTGCGTCTTGGTGATAGGTTGAAAAAGCGACTAACAACATATTCGCTGAGTTCAACATAATCTCAATACACATAAACATCACAATTGCGTTTCTTCTATATAATATTCCAAATACACCAAGGCAGAATAATATAATAGATAAGTAGATGTATTTATCAATACCGATGATTTCAATTACATTTTCCATAATTAAGCTGCTTTTTCAGATTTGTCTTTTTTAGAAATCAATACGGCTCCAATCATAGCAAGTAAAAGCAATACTGCAATCATTTCGAATGGAACAACATATTCATTCAATAGTACTTTACCTAACACGTGAACGGATTGGAAGTCTTGTCCATGGTTTGCATATTGTAATTCGTATGCTTGATTTCCTCTTAACGTGATGGATAATAACAATAAACCAACTAAACAGAAGGCAATTGTTGCGGTTACTTTAGAAATTAACGGTTTTGAAACTTCGTGGCTGATATTTAAGTTCATTAACATGATCGTAAATAGCATTAAAATCATGATTGCCCCAGAGTAAACCATAATGTGGATCATGCCTAAAAACTGAGAATTCAGTAAGATGTAATGACCTGCTATTGAGAAGAAACTAACAACCAACCACAAGGCACTGTGAATAGGGTTTTTACTCAACAACGTTAACGCTGCACTTCCGAGAGTAATTGTCGAAAGGATATAAAATAAAATCTCTACCATAATTACGCTTGATTCTGTTTGTTTGTATTAGCAATAGCAGCCTCTAAAGGCATAACTAATTTATCTTTTCCGTAGATGAAGTTTTCACGTGTAACATCTGCTTTGGTAATTGCACCAGATTTGGTTAAGTAAATGGCTTGTTTTGGACAAGACTCTTCACATAATCCACAGAAGATACAACGCAGCATATTGATTTCATAGATCTCTGCATACTTTTCTTCGCGGTATAGGTGTTTCTCCTCTGGTTTGCGTTCTGCTGCTTTCATCGTGATCGCTTCTGCAGGACAGGATAAGGCACATAAACCACAAGCCGTACAGCGCTCTCTTCCCTCATCATCGCGCATTAGGGTGTGTCTACCGCGGTAAACAGGGCTAAATGGACGCGTTTGTTCAGGATAAGAAATTGTCACCTTTTTCTTAAACATGTGTTTTAAGGTAACCATCATTCCTTTGAAAATCGCAACCAAGTAGATGCGCTCGCTCCAAGTTAGTTTCTTATTCGAAACCATCTTCTTTCTTCCTGATAAAGAATATGTAGTAGTTGATGACATGTTTAATTAGTTTAATAGTAAGATTACAACAGCTGTAACGATTAAGTTCAATAATGCCAATGGGATTAAGGTTTTCCATCCTAAGTTCATCAATTGGTCATAACGGAAACGCGGTAAGGTCCAACGTACCCACATATAAACAAAGATGAAAAAACAGATCTTTACAAATAGGGCAATAATTCCCAATACATTTGCAATATTTACCCCCCAATTTTCAACGGCCCATGACATACCTGGATAGTTATACGCTCCAAAGAATAGTACTGCAATGATCGCTGAAGAAATAAATAAGTTCGCATATTCAGCAAATAAATAGAATCCCATTTTCATGGATGAATATTCGGTGTGGAATCCACCGATTAACTCTTGCTCACATTCCGCTAAGTCAAAAGGAGCTCTATTCGTTTCTGCAAAAGAACAAATGAGGAAGATTAAAAACCCAATAGGTTGATAAAATACGTTCCAATTCATTCCGCTTTGTTGTAGGGCAATTTCTCTCATACTCATACTTTGTGTGATTAACAGCAAAGAAATAAGGGAAAGTCCCATAGCAATTTCGTATGAAATCATTTGAGAAGCCGCACGAATACCACTCATCAATGAATATTTGTTATTGGACGCCCAAGCCCCAATCATAATCCCGTAAACACCAACAGAAAGTACCGCAAGAACGTATAAGATTCCGACGTTAAGATCTGCTGCTTGCAGAATAATTTCTCTTCCAAATAGGACAAATTTATCTCCCCAAGGCAGTACAGCACTAGTCATTAAAGCTAGTGTCATTGCCAAGAAAGGACCAAATTTGAATAAGAATCGGTTAGGCGTAGTAGGTTCGTATTCCTCTTTAGCGAATAGTTTTAAACCATCGGCCAAAGGTTGTAAAACCCCTCCTTTACCTGCACGGTTTGGACCTAAACGATCTTGTATCCACGCTGCGATTTTTCGCTCAGCTAGCGTAGCATACATCGCCATAAGCATTGTAATTGCGAATACAACTACAATAATAACTGCTTTATCAATAATAATAGCTTTATCCATTTTATACCGTTTTATTCTTTAGATTCTTCGTTCGTCAAAGGGATCGCTTTCATACTGATCTTTTTGCGATCTTGCTCACGTCCTTCTAAAATATGCTCTTCTGTTTTAATCACTACGTGATCTAATTTCTTGGTGTAGTTATTTTGATTAATAACAGAGAATTTTTCGAATTTTCGCGGTCCTTCAATAACCCAATCACTTGTTTCTTTGTGGTCGAATCGGCATGAATTACAGATAAATTCTTCTACTTCATGGAATTCGTCTTTGCGTGCTGTTACACGTTGAATTTCTTCTCCAAACATCCATAAGGTCACTTTCCCAGAACAAGTCGGACAGTTTCGGTGCGCATTGTAGGGTTTGTTGAACCAAACACGCGATTTGAAACGGAAGGTTTTGTCTGTTAAAGCACCAACTGGACATACGTCGATCATATTTCCAGAGAATTCATTGTCGATAGCGGCTGAAATATACGTAGAAATTTGCGCGTGTTCCCCTCTACCACATACACCGTGAACGCGTTTGTCTGTTAGTTGTTCTGCTGTTTTTACACAACGGTAACACAGAATACAGCGGTTCATGTGCAATTGGATATTGTCTCCAATATTTTCAGGTTCAAACGTTCTCTTTTCCTCTTGGTATCTTTTTTGTTCTTTTCCGTGTTGAAAGGCCAAGTTTTGCAAATCACATTCTCCTGCTTGATCACAAATAGGGCAATCCAACGGGTGATTGATCAAAAGAAATTCAGTTACTGCTTTTCTTGCTTCTAAAACTCGTGGCGAAGAGATACTTTTTACTTCCATACCATCCATAACTCCTGTTTTACAAGAAGCCATTAGTTTGGGCATCGGACGTGGATCTGCTTCACTACCTTTGGAAACTTCCACTAAACAAGCTCTACATTTTCCTCCTGTTCCCTCTAGTTTTGAGTAATAGCACATTGCTGGTGGAACAGATTCCCCACCAATCATTCTTGCTGCTTGTAGAATGGATGTTCCTGGTTCTACTTCTATTTCATGTCCGTCTATAGTAACTTTCATAAATTGTGCTTTTTAGCTAAAAAATTAGCGTGAATTATTTATTAATCAGTTGTTTTACGCTTGAAAAAGGTTCTTGTACAAAGTGATTTCTATCTTTTACTTTTTCAGGGAATAAAACGTGATATTCAAACTCGGCTCTAAAATGTCTAATAGCAGCAGCTACTGGCCAAGCCGCAGCATCTCCTAGTGGACAAATCGTATTTCCTTCAATATTGCTTTGTATGTTCCACAACAGGTCAATGTCATCCATGGTTCCCTGTCCTGTTTCAATGCGGTGCAATACTTTCTCCATCCAACCCGTTCCCTCGCGACAAGGTGAACATTGTCCACAGCTTTCATGCGCATAGAAACGAGCAAAGTTCCAGGTGTTTCGAACGATACAAGCCGTATCATTGTACACGATAAACCCTCCAGAACCCAACATAGATCCTGTTTCAAAACCTCCATCAGATAAAGATTCATACGTCATTAAACGATCTTCACCATTGGCGGTTTTATATATTAAATGAGCCGGTAAGATTGGCACGGAAGACCCTCCAGGAATTAAAGCCTTAATAGGTCTGTCATCCATCATACCGCCACAGTATTCGTCAGAATTGATAAATTCTTCTACTGTAATTCCCATCTCAATTTCGTAAACTCCTGGTTTTTTGATGTGTCCAGAAGCCGAGATTAATTTTGTACCTGTAGAACGTCCCAAACCAATTTTAGCATACTCATCTCCTGAATTGTTGACAATCCAAGGAATATTAGCGATGGATTCAACGTTGTTTACTACGGTTGGATTTCCCCATAAACCACTTACTGCAGGGAAAGGAGGTTTGATACGAGGATTTCCTCGTTTTCCTTCTAAAGATTCAATTAGGGCTGTTTCCTCTCCACAGATATACGCTCCTGCACCACAGTGTACGTGTAAATCTAAAGAGTAGTCTGTTCCTAGAATATTTTTACCCAACCATCCTGCGGCATAGGCCTCTTTGATGGCTCGCTCAAGGGTTTTAAATACCCACATATATTCACCGCGAATATAGATATACGATAAGTTTGCCCCTAAAGCATAACTTGCCGTAATCATTCCCTCAATTAACAAATGGGGAATGTATTCCATTAAGTATCTATCTTTGAATGTACCCGGTTCTGACTCATCGGCATTGCATACTAAATGCCTTGGTTTACCTGATTTTTTGTCGATGAAACTCCATTTTAAACCTACGGGGAATCCCGCACCTCCACGTCCTCGTAGTCCTGATGCTTTTACTTGTTCCGTAATATCATCGGGAGCCATGGTTTTCAAAGCTTTTTCAACCGATGCATATCCGCCATTTTGACGATATACCTCATATGATTTTATCCCAGGGATATTGATCTTGTCTAATAATATTTTTGTCGCCATAGTACTATTTGTCGTGAAGAATTACTTTTCCTGCTTTACAATCAGCAATGATTTGGTCGATTTTATCTGCTGTTAAGTGTTCCTTATAGAAGTCGCCAAGTTGCATCATTGGTGCATACCCACATGCGCCCAGACATTGAACACCAACTACAGAAAATAACCCATCCGGTGTTGTTTCTCCTGGTTTAATACCTAGTTTTTCACAAGCGTATTCCATCATATCATCTGCTCCTCGGATGCCACAGCATGAAGTTAAGCAGAACTCGAACGTATACGTACCCATTGGTTTTTGGTTGTACATTGTATAAAAGGTAACTACTTCGTATACTTCGATCGATGAAATTTCTAATATCTCCGCTACTTTATCCATCAATTCTACGCTGATCCAGTTATCATGCGCATCTTGTACTGCGTGTAACACAGGCAAAAGCGCTGATTTCTTTTTGTCAGCAGGGTAGTGGCTCAACAATTCGTCAATGCGTTGTTGAAGTTCAGGCGTGATATTTATATTTTGTTTGTATTTCTTCGTTTCCATGATTTAAGCGTCTAATTCTCCTGCAATGATGTTTAAACTTGATAAAGTAATAATCGCATCTGATAACATACCTCCTTTTACAATGTCATTATACGCTTGGTAAATGATAAAACAAGGTCTTCTAAAATGCAATCGATACGGGGTTCTACTTCCATCCGTAATGAGGTAGAAACCTAATTCTCCATTTCCTCCTTCTACGGCGTGATACAGTTCCGTTACGGGAACAGGAACTTCACCCATTACAATCTTGAAGTGATAAATTAGCGCTTCCATGTTGGTATACACATCTTCTTTTGGAGGGAGATAGTATTCTGGAACATCAGCGTGGAAAGGGCCTTCAGGCATTTTATCCAAGGCTTGACGAATAATTTTCATACTTTCCCATACTTCGGCATTGCGCACGCAAAAACGATCGTAACAGTCACCAGAAGTTCCTACGGGAATTTCAAAGTCAAAGTCTTCATAAGAAGAGTATGGTGTTGCCACACGAACGTCATAATCTACACCAGCAGCACGTAAGTTTGGACCTGTAAATCCAAAGTTAATTGCCTCTTCTGCTGAGATTCCACCTACGCCAATAGTACGATCCATGAAGATTCTGTTTCGAGTTAACAAGCCTTCAAATTCGCTCCAAATAGCAGGGAATTCAGCTAAAAACTCTTCTATTTTTTGAAAAACTGCAGGACTCCAGTCTCTTTCGAAACCACCGATTCTACCCATATTGGTTGTTAATCGTGCACCTGAAATTTCCTCGTATATTTCGTATATTTTTTCTCTGTATTGGAATACGTATAAGAAACCCGTTAAGGCTCCTGTATCCACACCCATTACAGAGCTACAGATAATGTGGTCGGCAATACGCGCTAATTCCATGATAATTACACGCATATATTGGACGCGTTTTGGAATATCGATACCCAATGCCTTTTCAACTGTTAACCACCAAGCCGTGTTGTTGATTGGCGATGAACAGTAGTTCAAACGATCCGTTAGGACGTTAATTTGATAGAACGGTCGGTTTTCGGCTATCTTTTCAAAAGCACGGTGGATATACCCCACTGTCCCTTCTCCATCTAATACCTTTTCCCCATCTAACAGGATAATATTTTGAAAGATACCATGCGTAGCTGGGTGCGTAGGACCTAAGTTTAAGATTTGTAACTCTGTACCATCTTCTTTAAACTTTTCCTCTATAAGCTTCGCGTATCTTTGTTCTGGCGGTAATAATAAATCTGACATAATCGTAAATCTTAATCAGTTGTTATTAACAATTGTGAATCGTTCTACCAAAGAAACGATCGTCTTTGTCTGTTCTTCCTTCATCTTCCATTGGAAATTCTTTGCGCAGCGGGAAAGATTCCATTTCATCCATATTTAAAATGCGTTTTAACTGTGGATGGTTCTTGAATTTGATGCCGTAAAAATCATACGTTTCTCTTTCTTGCCAGTTTGCTGATTTAAATAAATCGGTCACCGAATCTACGGTTGGATTTTTGCTGCTCAAAAAGGTTTTGAAGCGAATGCGAACATTGTCCATCCAGTTGTGCATATGGTACACCACAGCTAATTGACGATCTTCTTCTGAGTCTGGGTAGTGAACACCGCAAACATCGGTTAGAAAGTTGAAATTCATTTGGTCATTGTCTTTCAAAAACTCAACAACGGCGTGAAGCGTTTCAGGCGCGACTTCGAAAATAAGCATGTCGTGCTGTTCGTGAAATTCCTTAACCGATAAACCAAATTGATCGATTAAAGCCTTTTGAATGATTTGATTATCTAATGCCATATTTATTTACTTTCTATGTTATAAGATTTTAATAACTCATCGTATTCTTTTGTACCCCGTCTGTAGATCGATTCTGCTTTTACGATTTCGTGTAATCGCATAACGCCATCTAAGATTTGTTCAGGTCGAGGAGGGCAGCCAGGTACATAAACATCTACGGGGATTACTTTATCGATACCCTGTAGTACAGAGTATGTATCAAAAATCCCACCAGAAGAGGCACATGCACCTACGGCGATTACCCATTTGGGCTCAGCCATTTGTTCGTATACTTGGCGTAAGATTGGGGCCATTTTTTTGGAAATTGTACCCATAACCATCAACATATCTGCTTGTCTAGGAGAGAAACTCATACGCTCTGATCCAAAACGCGCAATGTCATACGTAGCAGCCATCGTCGCCATAAATTCAATACCACAACATGAAGTCGCAAAAGGTAAAGGCCACATCGAATTCGAACGTGCCAAACCAACTACTTCACTTAATTTCGTAGCAAAAAAACCTTCTCCCACATATCCTTCAGGAGCTTCTACTGTTTTATATTTTTTATCGCTCATCTTCCTAGTTTTTTAATCCCATTCGAGACCTTTCTTTTTAAATTCATATAATAGTCCAACTAATAACAGGAATAAGAAAATTCCCATCTTAGCAAATCCATCCCATCCCAATTCTTGAAAGTTCATCGCCCAAGGGTAAAGGAATACCACTTCAACATCAAATAAAACAAAGAGAATAGCGACTAAGAAATATTTTACGTTAAAAGGAATACGTGCGTTTCCCAATGATTCTAGTCCACATTCCCAAGTACTATCCTTGATTTTTGATTTTTTTCTAGGTCCTAGTTTACCTGAGACCCATATCGTCACTGCTACAAATCCCGCAGCCAGTGCAATTTGCATTAAAATTGGTATAAAATCGAGTTGACTTGATTGCATAAGTACAAGTTTTATGTTAGAATACAACATACAAATATAGAGCCCTAGATCGTCTTAACAAAGCTTTAGAACTCTAGGTGTTGGGCTAAATCTTTAATATTGTGCAATATGTATTTAGATTAATTATAAATAGTAGATATGAGCATAAAAAAAAGCTACCTAATCGAAATTAGATAGCTTTACTGTAACGGAAAATTATATATATATTCTTAATCTTCTATCACTTGTACATTAGTGGCAATAAGCCCTTTTTTACCTTGTTCCTCTTCGTAAGAAACGCGGTTACCTTGTTCTACGTTCTTTGTTTTTAAACCAGTGATGTGAACAAAGATGTCTTGTTTAGTAGCTTCATTTGTAATGAAACCAAATCCTTTGTCTTCGTTGAAGAATTTAATTACGCCTGTGTGCATTTTAAAAAAATAAAAATATTAGAACACCAAATATATAGTTTTTTTAGTGTCTAAAGGGGTTGAATTTGAATTTTTTATTAAAAAATATTCCCACTTGTCTTTTTTTTAATTTTTCTTGTGTTTTCAACGCTTTAAAAGGGGTATTTTTAGAAAAAAATAGAGGGAACTAAATTTAGTTCCCTCTATTTGTATTGGCATCTTGCGATTATTCTTCTTCTAATGGTTTCATGTGGAATGATTCCATGAAAGCCGTTGTATAGTTTCCTGCTTTGTAGTTTGGATCGTCCATCAACTGTCTGTGGAACGGAATTGTTGTTTTGATTCCTTCGATAACAAACTCATCTAATGCACGTTTCATTTTGTTAATTGCTTCTTCTCTTGTTTGAGCAGTTGTGATCAACTTAGCAATCATTGAATCGTAGTTAGGCGGGATAGAGTACCCTGAGTATACGTGTGTATCTAAACGCACACCATGTCCTCCTGGTGCATGCAACGTTGTGATTCTTCCTGGAGAAGGTCTAAAGTCATTGAATGGATCTTCTGCGTTGATACGACATTCGATCGAGTGTAATTTTGGCGTGTAGTTTTTACCAGAAATAGGCACACCTGCAGCCACTAAGATTTGCTCGCGAATTAAATCGTAATCAATTACTTGCTCTGTGATTGGGTGCTCTACTTGGATACGCGTATTCATTTCCATGAAGTAGAAGTTGCGATCTTTGTCCACTAAGAACTCAATCGTTCCTGCTCCTTCATATTTGATGAATTCAGCAGCTTTTACAGCAGCTAATCCCATTTTGTCTCTCAATTCATCTGTCATGAATGGAGAAGGAGTTTCTTCCGTAAGTTTTTGGTGACGTCTTTGGATCGAACAGTCTCTTTCAGATAAGTGACAAGCTTTTCCATAAGAATCTCCTACTACTTGGATTTCGATGTGACGAGGATCAACGATTAGTTTTTCCATGTACATTCCGTCATTTCCAAAAGCAGCAGCTGCTTCTTGACGTGCACTTTCCCAAGCTTTTTCTATTTCTTCTTCTTTGAAGATCTCACGCATCCCTTTTCCACCACCTCCAGCAGTTGCTTTCATCATCACAGGGTAACCAATGGCTTTGGCTGTTTTTTTTGCGTGTTCTAAAGATTCTAACAACCCATCAGAACCTGGAACCGTAGGTACTCCAGCTAGTTTCATTGTTTCTTTTGCTGTTGCTTTGTCTCCCATTTTCTCGATCATCTCTGGAGAGGCACCGATAAATTTTACTCCGTGCTCTTGACAGATTTTAGAAAACTTTGCATTTTCAGCTAAGAAGCCATATCCTGGGTGTATCGCATCAGCATTTGTGATTTCAGCTGCAGCGATAATGTTGGAAATTTTTAAATATGATAGGTTTGAGGGAGCAGGTCCAATACATACAGCTTCATCAGCGAAGCGTACGTGAAGACTATCTGCATCTGCAGTTGAATAAACCGCTACAGTTTTAATTCCCATTTCTTTACACGTTCTAATGATGCGTAAAGCAATTTCACCTCTATTAGCTACTAATATTTTTTTAAACATCTTCTGAAATTTTAAATTCTAATTTTACTTTTCTTCTTTGCAAGCAGAGAAGGGTTGTCTAATTTCTTAAGATGGGTCAACTAAGAATAAAGGTTGATCAAACTCAACAGGTGACGAATCGTCAACTAAGATTTTTACAATTTTACCTGAAACTTCAGATTCAATTTCGTTGAATAACTTCATTGCTTCAATAACACAAACGACATCGCCAGGTTTGATTACAGTTCCTACTTCAGCGAATGGAGCTTTATCTGGTGCTGGTTTTCTGTAGAATGTTCCAATGATTGGAGATTTTACAGTAATGTATTTTGCATCTTCTCCTGCTGGAGCTGCCGCTGCAGGAGCATCAGTTGCTACTGGAGCTGCCGCTGGAGTAGCTACAGCTGCTTGTGGCATAGATTGCGCTACTGGAACTTGTTGGATATACGTTGTTTCAGTGCTTCCTGTTTCTGTTGTTTTGATGGTGATTTTAAAATCATCCATTTCTAATTTTACTTCTGTAGCTCCTGATTTCGCTACGAATTTGATTAGGTTTTGAATTTCTTTAATGTCCATACTAATGTATTGGTTAGTTGTTTTTTCTAAATTAATTTAACTATTGTAAGCCCACTTTAGGTATATTGATCCCCACGTGAATCCACCACCAAATGTAGCAAAAATGATATTATCACCTTTTTTCAATTGGCTTTCGTAATCACACAGTAATAGGGGTAAAGTAGCAGAGGTTGTATTTCCGTATCGCTCAATGTTCAGTAAGACTTTAGATTCGTCTAGTCCCATGCGATGTGCAGTAGCATCGATGATGCGTTTATTGGCTTGATGTGCCGCTAACCAATTGATATCGGTATGCGTTAAATTGTTGCGTTGCATGATTTTTTCGCTCACATCTGCCATGTTGGATACGGCATATTTGAAAACAGTTTTTCCATCTTGGAACACATAGTGTTGTCTGTTGGCTACTGTTTCTGCGCTTGTTGGTAAAATAGAACCACCAGCGTCAATTTTTAAATATTCTCTTCCGATTCCGTCACTTCTTAGGTATTCATCCATAATTCCGTAACCTTCGGTATTGGGTTCAAATAGTACGGCTCCGGCAGCATCACCAAAGATGATACACGTAGCGCGATCGGTATAATCGATGATCGAAGACATTTTGTCTGATCCAATTAACAATACTTTTTTGTATTTACCAGATTCAATATAAGCAGAGGCAACAGACATCCCATATAAGAAGCTTGAACAAGCAGCTTGTAGATCAAAGGCAAATGCATTGGTTGCGCCAATTTGAGTAGCTACGTATACACCTGTAATTGCTACAGGCATATCAGGGGTTGCTGTTGACAATAGAACTAGGTCTATCTCTTTTGGATCTATTCCCGATTTTTTAATTAAGTCTTCCGCAGCTTTAATAGCCATGTGGGAAGTTCCTTTGCCAGGTTCTTTAAGAATTCGTCGTTCTTTAATTCCTGTTCGAGAGGTAATCCACTCGTCGTTGGTTTCAACCATTTTTTCTAAATCCGCGTTGGTCAACTTTGTCTCAGGCAAATAACAACCAACTGCAGTAATGGCTGCATGTATTTTTGTCATATGGTGTTGCTTTACTTTATAAAAACATTCCAAAAAGAAGCGAAAATTACAAAAAAAAAACGAATTGGAGCTTTTTTAAGTCTTAAAACTCGTTGTCTCAGTAAATTTCAACAAAAAAAAACTCTCACACACTGTGAGAGTTTATTGTGTTTTTTTGAAAAGCTTATGCTTCTACTGCTGTTGTTTTATCAATTACAACTTGTCCTCTGTAGTAAAGTTTTCCTTCGTGCCAGTAAGCTCTGTGGAATAAGTGAGCTTCACCAGTAACAGGACAAGTAGCGATAGTTGGAGCTACAGCTTTGTAGTGTGTTCTTCTTTTATCTCTTCTTGTTTTCGAGGTCTTTCTCTTAGGATGTGCCATTTTACTATATTATTTATCCGTTAATAGTTTTTTTAATTTTTCCCATCTAGGGTCTATATCTTCATTTTCTGAATCTTCATCGGCGGACTCCGCTTGTGAATCTTCTAGGTCAATGTCTTCGTCTTCCTCGTCACTGTCAAATAAAAAATCGAATTCATCTTCGTCAAATTCGTCTTCTGCTGCTTCAGGACTAACTCGCTTTACTGGAATTGCAAGGGCTACTAATTCGTATATATACTGAGTAAGATTGATCTCATACTCATTAAATGGTATAATTAGTACTTCATCGTGATCGTTGTTGAATTCCTCTCCAAACTTGACAATGAGGTTAAATTCATTCTCAATTGGAAGATCAAAGTCCTCATTTGTAACGTCACAAGGTACATTTGCAATCCCTTTTGCTTTCAAATTAATCTCTAAAAGGGTAGCTTTTTTATTTAAAAGAACGCTAATATTTGCTTGTATACTGTTGAAATCATCGTAATTGTAATGTTTAAAAAAATTACTATCTACTTGGTATTCAAAAGTATGTTCTCCATTTTTCAATCCAATAAAGGATATCGAATATGTTTTTTCGGTATTCATCAAATACATGATTTGAGCGTGCAAAGATAAAAAATTATTATTATTACAAGCTAATTATCAAATTTTTTTGTATTATTTTCTTTTTCTTGGGGCATTAAGGGATTGCTCTTAGCTTCGATATTTCGGTTTCGGTTTCTGAAAACATCGAGGGCTAGATACAAGGCCTCGCGAAAAGAAGTAGGATCAGCTAGGTTTTTTCCTGCGATGTCATAAGCCGTTCCGTGGTCTGGAGAGGTTCTAATCTTGTTTAAACCTGCGGTGTAATTCACCCCTTTGCTAAATGACAACGCTTTGAAAGGAGCCAATCCTTGGTCGTGATAACAGGCAATGACAGCGTCAAAGCTGTTGTATAGTTGCGAACCAAAAAATCCGTCCGCTGGAAAGGGTCCTGATACGAGGATGCCTTCCTCTGCTAGTTTTGTTAAGGTTGGTTTCATGATTTCTTGTTCTTCTACACCAATGACACCTTCGTCTCCTGCATGTGGATTAAGCCCCAAAACTGCAATGCGCGGATTGAAAATGTTGAAATCGGTTATTAAAGCTTCTCGTACCGTTTTTACTTTTTCGATGATGCGTTCCGCTGTAATCGCTTGTGCAACGTCTTGTAAAGGAAGGTGATCGGTTAACAATCCAACTTTTAGATTGTCGCTCACTAAAAGCATTAAAGCATGACCCTCCAATTGCTCATTGAGGTAATTGGTGTGTCCTGGATGTTTAAACTCCTCCGATTGGCTGTTGTATTTGTTGATGGGAGCCGTAACAAGCAAGTCAATCGTCCCGTTTTTTAACGCTTCTGTAGCGGCAACAAAAGATTTAATTGCATAATCACCGACCACAGGATCGTTCACACCAAAATTGATGTTTACGTTTTCCTTCCACAAATTTAATACGTTCAGCTTACCTGGAACGGTTTGGTCTAAACTGTCAATGCCCTGAAAATTCACATTGCTATTGATGTTCTTTTTGATATATGATAAGGGTTTTGAACTACCAAAGATAACGGGAGTACAAAGCTCTAGCATTCTATTGTCTTCGAAACATTTAAGGATAACTTCGGGGCCAATACCATTTAAATCGCCTATTGATATTCCTACCCTAACATTTTCTTCTTTATGGCTCATAGTTTCGTATAAATTATTAGTAATTTTGAAAACAAATTTAATAAAATAAATGGAGTAATGTTTACAGGAATTGTTGAAGAAATTGCAATCATTAAAAATATTGTCAAAGAAAAGGAGAATATACACCTCACAGTTGGCTGTTCATTCGTCAATGAATTGAAAGTAGATCAGAGCGTTTTGCATAACGGTATTTGTTTAACGGTTGTGGCTTTGACTGAGGAAACCTTTACTGTGACTGCTATTAAGGAGACCATCGATGTAACAACATTGGGACAGTGGACTGTTGGACAAGAAATTAATTTAGAGCGTGGCATGTTAGCTAATGCGCGTTTGGATGGACATATTGTGCAAGGACATGTAGACTTGGTTGGACGTTGTGTGTCTATTGAAGACGCCGATGGAAGTACCTATTATGGATTTGAATATGACCCAAAAGCTACACATATTACGATTTCCAAAGGATCTATTACCATTGATGGTACGAGTTTAACCGTAGTAGATTCGGGAATTAACACCTTTAGTGTAGCGATTATACCCTATACCAAAGAGCACACCATTTTTAAACATTATCGCCTAGGCGATTGCGTAAATCTCGAATTTGACGTGATTGGAAAATATGTTGAAAAACTGTTACAAGTTAGGAATGTTTAACAATTCAGTGTTAAAGTTGAAATGTGTTTGTTAACTTACATTACATTTGAATAGTAAAACAATAATATGAGAATGAATGTGCAAAGTCAAAACTTTGTTTCGATGACGGATGAAGAATTGGTTCAATTCATTATTCACAATGGAAATACAAGTTTGTTTGGTATTCTCTATGATCGGTACGGTCAAAAAGTATATCAGAAATGTTTGGGATTTGCTGAATCCCGGGATGCTGCAGAAGACTTGACGCAGGATGTTTTCGTGAAATTATACCTCAATTTAAAGTCGTTTAGAGGAGAAGCAAAATTTTCAACCTGGCTTTATTCATTTACGTATAATCATTGCGTTAACTATTCAAAGTCTATTTTGAGGCGGCAAAGAGATAACGTGGAATTGCAGGAAGAAACGCTATATGTTTCTACTGCGGATGAGGAAGTAACTGATGAAGAAATCTTTTCACTCACTGTTGAAAAGCTTCAAGAAGCACTAGGATTAATCGACCCTGAAGATAAGATCGTTTTGTTGATGAAATATCAAGATGATAAGTCAATTAAAGATATCGCACAGCTGCTAGAATTAGGTGAAAGTGCGGTTAAGATGCGATTGCACAGGGCTAAAAAGAAAATTGTGGAATTATATAATTCGTTGTCATAATGGAGAATCCTTTTAAGAAAATACTGCAAGACGAGAAATTGCCGGACTATCTGAAAGATCGGGTGATTGACAATTTGAATTTTATTAAGTTATCCCTAGATGTATCAGAGCTATATACCGTTCAGGTACCCAAAGTAGTGGAGTCATTTATGGGAGATATTGATAAAGAAAAAGAAAAGAAAATAATAGAAAAAATTAAAAAAGAAGATCATGATGGAGAAATTATATAGTTTTGAATATCCTAGCGAAATGATTAACGACGTGATGAATTCACTTGTCAAAGGCATTTTTGGTTTTCTGCTAATTGCAGGATACGTCCTCCTGTGTTGGTTGTTGTTGAAGCTGTTTTCCTACATCCTTCGAAAGCTATTTAAGCTGATTCGCTTAGATAAAATTCAAGAGGGATTAGATGATAATGAGTTCTTAGGTAAAATTAAGATTCGGGTAAAAGTCGATGCGATTTTACTCTTTTTTGTAAAAGTATTCTTGGTGTTTCTCATGGTGCTTATTGGGGCCGAGCTGTTTGGTTTAGCTATCGTTTCCCGCGAAATCGGTAATTTGATGATGTTTGTGCCTAAATTGTTCGTCGCTTTGTTGATCTTTATTGGAGGGCTTTACTTTGCGTCTTGGATCAAGAAAGTCATCGTTGAAGTACTTAAAGCCGTTGATTTTGTCGGTGCTCGTATGATTGGCAATATTCTGTTCTATTTGATTTTGATTTTTGTGGTGATTACGACTTTGAATCAAATGGGAATTGATACCTCTATTATTACCAGTAACATCTCTATTATAATAGGAGCTATCTTACTTACGGTTGCTTTGTCTTTAGGATTAGGCGCGAAAGATGTAGTGACAAAATTATTGTATTCGTTTTATGCTAGAAAGAATTTAGAAGTAGGACAATACATCGCTATCGATGGATTGAAAGGCTATGTTATCTCGATTGATAATATCTACCTGTGTCTATTGGTGGAAGGAAAGAAAAATTATATTCCAATTAAGACTGTTTCGGAAAGTCATATTGAAATATTAAAATAAAAAAGGCCTTTTTTGGAGAAGGGAAAAGGGAGAAGGGAAAAGGGAGATGCGTGAATCGTAATGCGTGATTTAAGTTAGGGGGGTGAACGATAGGAATTTCAATTAGGAGTGCTTGGATCTTTCTTCGTGACTCCTTCGATCGTCCTTCGACAAAAAGCTGTTTTTCCCAAGTATTCTCCTAGCATTGTCGAAGAAAGGTTGGGGAAGTCTTGAACTAAGTCTAGAGTTAAATCCTTGTTCAGTTACAATAAGACATAAAAAAGGGCAATCTTGCATTTAAGATTGCCCTTTTTCTATTGCCTATTTTTACTCATCTCCTTCAGGGGGAGATGCGTGAATCGTAATGCGTGATTTAAGTTAGGGGGTGAACGATAGGAATTTCAATTAGGAGTGCTTGGATCTTTCTTCGTGACTCCTTCGAGCTTCCTTCGACAAAAAGCTGTTTTTCCCAAGGATTCTCCTAGCATTGTCGAAGAAAGGTTGGAGAAGTCTTGAACTAAGTCTAGAGTTAAATCGTTGTTCAGTTACAATAAGACATAAAAAAGGGGCAATCTTGCATTTAAGATTGCCCTTTTTCTATTGCGTATTTTTACTCATCTCCTTCTCTCATTTCCCTTCTCTCATCTCCCTTCTCCAACTAGTCAATTTTGAATGTCAAAACAGAAATAGGGGAGTGGTTTACTAAGTCTTCACTAATACTTCCGTTAAAGAAGTGCGCCAAACCAGTACGGCCATGCGTTGCAATGGCGATTAAGTCTGCGTCTATTTTTTTACAGTAGTTTAAGATTCCCTTTTCAACATTGATGTCGTTGTAGATACTCAAATCAAATTCTTTGTCTGTGATATCTTCTAAGAACGTATCTAAGGTTTCTTCTGCCACATGGGTAGGTTTAAAGCTATTCGGTGTGTTGACCATTAATAGGTGTAAATCAGCACCGACAATTCTGTTTAGCGCTAATGTGCTTTTGAAAGAATCTTTCATTTCACTAGTGAAGTCAGAAGCGAAAACGATGTCTTTGATGCAGTTGTCGTCAAATTCTCCTTTAACTACAAATACAGGTACTGGAGAGGTGCGAACTACTTTTTGTGTGTTGGATCCTACAAAGTACTCTTTCATTCCGCTAGCTCCGTGTGATCCCATTACGATAAGATCAACTTCGTTGTGTACTGCTGATTTGGTTACTCCTTGAGAGGTGCGATCTAGAATCAAGCTAGTCGAAACAGTTAATCCGTCGAATAATGGATCTAATGCAATTTGTTGTAATTTTTGTTCTGCTGCATTTTTGAAAAACATCACTTCGGGAGCAGGTGTACCTTTACTAATACCATCACTTGCTTCTTGAGGCAAATCGAGGATGTGTAGTAGAATGATTTCAGCGTTGTGTTTTTTTGCAAAATTCACCCCTGCTTTAATCGCGTTTTGTGCTTGTTGTGAAAAATCTGTAGGTATTAGTATTTTTTTCATAATTACGTATAAAAGTGGATTAAGTGATTAACATGTTTTTTTAGTGTTCTAAATTTAAGCATATAATTATCAATACACAAAAGTTTTTATTAGTACAAAAAAAATAGTATATTTGCACCGTTATTTATTAAAGAAGTTAAATAATGAGGGGACGTAATAGTCCCCTCTTTTTATAGCATATGACATTTAAAAACAAAGTACAAGAGTTGTTGGATGCGGCTTTAGCTGAGAAGCAAGAGTTGTTTTTGATTGAAATGACAATATCTCCAGATAATAAGATTATGGTAATCTTAGACGGGGATCACGGGGTTAATTTGCAAGACTGTATCGATGTAAGTAGAGCTATTGAGCACAATTTAGACCGAGATGAATATGATTTCGGTTTAGAAGTTGCCTCTGCGGGAGCTACATCACCGTTGAAGTTATTGCGTCAGTATAACAAAAATATTGGTCGAAAAGTAAAATTAGTTACGTTGGATCAAGAGAAATACGAGGCGACAATAGCTGAAGTCAGAGATGCATCGATCGTATTACAGTGGAAGGCCCGTGAGGCTAAAGCTGTTGGAAAAGGAAAGGTTACAGTTGAAAAAGAAGCTGTTATACCATTCGAAAATATAAAAGAAGCTAGTATAATAATTTCATTTTAAAAAAATATCAGATGGAGAATAGTGGTTTAGTAGAATCGTTCTCAGAATTTCAAGAGTTAAAATACATTGACCGAGTTACGTTAATGGCCATCTTAGAAGATGTATTCCGCAATGCATTGAAAAAGAAATATGGCGATGACGATAATTTCGATATCATTATTAACCCTGATAAAGGAGATTTCCAGGTGTTTAGAAGCAGAATCGTTGTAAATGACGGGGAAGTTGAAGATGAGAAATACGAAATTTCATTAAGTGAAGCAAGAAAAATTGAATCTGATTTCGAAGTAGGGGAAGAAGTTTCAGAAGAAGTAAAATTAGAAGATATTGGAAGAAGAGCTGTTTTAGCTTTACGTCAATATTTGAATTCAAAAGTGACAGAGCATGACAATGCTACACTATATAAGCAGTTTAAAGAGGTAATCGGAGAGATTTACGTCGCAGAAGTGCATCATATTCGCCCAAAAGTTGTAATTTTGATGGATGATGAAGGAAATGAAATCGTTTTGCCAAAAGAAAAACAAATTCCTTCTGACTTTTTCAGAAAAGGAGATACTGTAAAAGGAATTATTGAGGCTGTTGAATTGAAAGGAGCAAAACCTCAAATTATCATGTCTAGAACGTCTAACAGATTCTTAGAAAGATTGTTAGAACAAGAGATCCCGGAGATCGGAGAAGACAAGATTTTCGTAAAGAGAGTCGTTCGTATCCCAGGTGAAAAAGCAAAAATTGCTGTAGAAGGATCAGATGATCGCATTGATCCTGTTGGAGCTTGTGTGGGAATGAAAGGATCGCGTATCCATGGAATCGTTAGAGAACTTGGAAATGAAAATATCGATGTGATTCATTACACTGCAAATACAGATTTGTTTATCAAACGTGCATTAGCACCAGCGAAAGTAAATAAAGTCGTATTTGATGAAGAGACCAAAAAAGCAAATGTATATTTAGATACAGAAGAGGTTTCTAGAGCAATTGGTAAAGGAGGGCAAAACATTAAGTTAGCCGGAATGTTAACGGGATTTGATATCGATGTGATGCGTGAATTAAACCCTGAAGATGACGATGTTGAATTAAGAGAATTCAGCGATGAAATCGATGTATGGGTAATTGAAGAGTTTGCGAAGATTGGATTGGATACAGCAAAAAGCGTGTTGAACTTGAGTGTTGAAGAGTTAATCAAACGCACGGACTTAGAAGAAGAGACCATTCAAGAGGTGCTCCGTATTCTTAAGGAAGAGTTTGAAGATTAAATCAACACTTCTATTAACAACACAACACAAATAATACACTAAAAAGATAATATGTCTGAAGAAAGAGCAATAAGAATAAATAAAGTTTTAAGGGAATTAAATATTTCTCTAGATAGAGCCGTGGACTTTTTGAAAGGCAAAGGGTATGAAATTGAAGCAACACCAAATGCTAAGATTTCACAAGAAGAATTCAACGTTCTTAATAAACAGTTTTCTGCTGATAGAGGGAAAAAGGAAGCTTCTATTGAAGTAAGTGAAGAGAAGAGAAAAGAAAAGGAAGCGCTTAAAATTGAGCGTGAACGCGAATTAGAAGAAAAGAGAAAACAAGAAGAACAAGCTCGTATCAAGAAAGAACAAGAGATCATTAGAGCCAAAGCAGAAGAGCAAGTTGCGATTAAAACTGTGGGTCAAATTGATCTTGAACCTAAAAAAACTTTAGAAACTTCTTCAGCTGTATCTGACAAAGTTGTGGAGAAAGAAGAGATTAAAGCTGAGCCTGTAAAGAGAGAAGAACCAGTTGCGAAAGAAAGCGTTGCACAAGAAAAAGTAGAGGAGAAAGTAGAAGCTACTCCTGCTGCTAAGGTTAATGTCGATTCTAAAACTGATTCAGCAAAAAATACGACAAAGAAAGTTGAAGCTAAAAAAGTAGCGAATAAAGAATCAAAAGTAAAAGACAAACCTGTGGAAGAAAAGCAACAGAAGGAGTCTGCTAAAGTAGCAAACGAAGAAACTAGAGTAGTGGAAGACGATAAGGTTGATGCGAAATTAGGTGATGAAATCATCAAAACGAACTATCAAAAACTTTCGGGAACTACATTTACAGGGCAAACGATCGATTTATCTCAGTTTGACAAGCCTAAGAAGAAGAAGGAAGAGAAGAAGGATGACAAAAAGGGCAATGTTGCTGGTAGAAATAAAAGAAAACGTATTGCTAAACCTGCTACAGAAGGGGCTGGAACAAACCAGAACAATGCAGGTGGAAACACAAATAAACCAGGGGGGAACAATGCAAACCGCCCAGGTGGAAATAACGCAAACCGCCCAGGTGGAAACAACGCAAATCGCCCAGGTGGAAACAATGGTAAATTCAATAAGAATAACAACAACAACCGTAGAAATGCTCCAGTTGTAAAAGCTGAGCCAACGGATGAAGAAGTTAAAAACCAAATTAAAGAAACGCTTGAGCGTTTACAAGGAAAAGGAAATCGTTCCAAAGCAGCTAAATATCGTAGAGATAAACGCGATGTTCACCGTAAAAAATCAGACGAGGAACAAAGAGCATTGGAAGCAGGTAACAAAGTGCTTAAAGTAACGGAATTCGTTACAGTAGGTGAAATTGCTACCATGATGGATGTGCCGATTACTAAAGTAATTGGAACTTGTATGTCGTTGGGTATCATGGTTACAATGAATCAACGTCTGGATGCAGAAACGTTGACTATTGTGGCGGATGAATTTGGTTTCGAAGTAGACTTTACTACTGCTGACTTAGAGGAAGCAATTGAAGAGACTCCAGATAGACCAGAAGATCTAAAACCTCGTGCACCTATCGTTACCGTGATGGGACACGTGGATCACGGTAAGACCTCTTTATTGGATTATGTGCGTAAAGCCAACGTAATTGCAGGAGAGTCTGGAGGAATTACACAACATATCGGTGCGTATGGAGTAACGTTAGAGAATGGTCAACAAATTACCTTCTTAGATACTCCAGGACACGAGGCGTTTACCGCTATGCGTGCACGTGGAGCACAAGTAACCGATATCGTAATTATCGTTATTGCAGCGGATGATGACATCATGCCACAAACTAAAGAGGCAATCAGTCACGCACAAGCTGCAGGAGTACCTATCATTTTTGCGATCAATAAAGTGGATAAGCCAACAGCAAATCCAGAGAAGATTAAAGAGAAATTAGCTTCGATGAATTTACTGGTTGAAGAATGGGGAGGTACGTACCAATCACAAGATATCTCAGCTAAACAAGGGATCGGAATGAAAGAATTGTTGGAGAAAGTTTTACTTGAAGCAGAGATGTTAGAGTTAAAAGCAAATCCAGATAAATTGGCATCCGGAACAGTTGTTGAGGCTTATTTAGATAAAGGACGTGGATATGTGTCTACGGTATTAGTACAAGCAGGTACATTAAGAGTAGGAGATTACCTATTAGCAGGATGTAACCACGGTAAAGTACGTGCTATGCACGATGAGCGTGGAAATGCTGTACAAGAGGCAGGACCTTCAAGACCAATTTCTGTATTGGGATTAGATGGTGCGCCAGGAGCAGGAGACAAATTCAACGTATTTGAAGAAGAGAAAGAAGCAAAGCAAATTGCCGCTAAACGTACGCAATTGTTACGTGAGCAGTCCGTTCGTGCACAAAGACACATTACCTTAGCAGAGATCGGACGTCGTATCGCATTAGGAGATTTCAAAGAGTTGAACATTATCCTAAAAGGAGACGTGGATGGATCTGTTGAAGCACTTTCTGATTCCTTCTCTAAATTGTCAACAGAAGAAATTCAAATCAATATTATTCACAAAGGAGTGGGTGCAATTACAGAATCTGACGTATTGTTAGCTTCTGCATCAGATGCGATTATTATCGGATTCAACGTACGTCCAATGGCTTCGGCTAAGGTGTTAGCTGATAAAGAAGAAATCGATATCCGCAACTACTCAATCATTTATGACGCAATTGACGACTTGAAAGACGCAATGGAAGGTATGTTATCTCCAGAGTTGAAAGAAGAAGTTACAGGTACAGCTGAAATTAGAGAGCTATTCAAAATTTCTAAAGTGGGTACAATTGCAGGATGTATGGTTATTGATGGAAAAATCTTCCGTAATTCTAGAATCCGCTTAATCCGCGAGGGAGTTGTAATCTATACAGGTGAACTTACGGCACTTAGACGTTTCAAAGATGACGTGAAAGAAGTATCGAAAGGATATGATTGTGGTATCCAAATCAAGAACTACAACGATATCAAGGAGTACGATACGATCGAAGCATTCCAAGAAGTAGAAGTGAAGAAAAAGCTTAAATAAGCCGATTTTTACTACCCTATAGCAAAGAGAGATTCGCAAGAATCTCTCTTTTTTTATGACAAGATGACAGCTTTTTTTATTTGGCGCGCCATTTGCTATTTTACATAGTGAACATTAATTGTGATATCTATGATGATATGGGGTTTTATGATTGCCATGATGCTTGTCAGCTGGTGGGTGGGTAATCGTTTACAGACAAAGTTTAAGAAGTATTCTGAGGTACATTTACAGAATGGTATGAGTGGTGCAGAAATTGCCCAAAAAATGCTTTTCGATCATGGAATCAGAGACGTTCGCGTGATTTCCACGCCGGGAAGATTGACGGATCATTACAATCCGATGGATAAGACAGTAAATTTAAGTGAGGCCGTTTACAATCAGCGTAATGCCGCAGCGGCTGCTGTAGCAGCACACGAGGTAGGACACGCCGTACAACATGCACAAGCGTACTCTTGGTTGACCATGCGTTCTAAAATGGTGCCTGTTTTAGAAGTGTCCTCTAAGTTTATGCCCTTCGTGTTAATTGGTGGTGTTTTATTGATTAAAACCTTTCCACAATTGCTTTTATTGGGTATCGTATTATTCGCTCTAACAACGCTGTTTTCGTTTATTACGCTACCAGTAGAATACGACGCGAGTAACCGTGCATTGAAGTGGTTAGAAGCTAAAAATATCGTGACACCACAAGAATTAGTAGGATCTAAAGATGCGTTGAAATGGGCGGCTAGGACCTATGTAGTCGCTGCAATATCTTCTTTAGGTACTTTATTATACTACGTCATGATTTACATGAATAGAAGGTAAATAACTGTTTTTTATTATATTTTAATTGTTTTAAAAAGGATTTCTAACGAAATCCTTTTTTTATTGTATTTCGATGAGTAGCGGAATGTGATCTGAGATCTTGTTTGCTTCTTTTATCGTGTCAAAATCCTCAAAAAATAAGAGTGCTTTGGTTGACTTAACAGTAAAGTGCGTTTGTTGAAGAAAGATATTGTCATACGCATTGGCCAAACAATCTCCCTGAATACACTTCTGACGCAGCGAGGTCTTTTGTTGCGTAAAGGCTGGTGTATATCCTTGCTTTTTAAGAGGATTGAATACCGAATGCGATTCTGGCGTATTAAAATCGCCTAGAAAAATAAGATTTTTATCCTTGTACACTTCAGGTAGAAACTTCAGGTATTTGATTTCTTTTTCCGGTTGGTGTTTCTTGGGTAAAGCGTGTAAATTGACAAGGGTAAATTCAATATCCTTGTACTGAAAAGTTGCCATATAGGGCTCTCGTTCAATTTCTTCCTGATAGGTTGGATCCAAAAAAGCTTTCTTTTGTAGTTTTACCTGTTTAGTTTTCCACAAATACGCATAGCGCTCAGAACGATAGGGCGAACTTACGGTAGGATCGCTTAACGCATACTCCCATTTGGCGCCACTTTTGCGATTGAGCTCCTCGTGTAAGGCAGCAAGCGTTTGTGCTCCACTGGGATTGGTGACAATCTCCTGAATAGCCACAATATCCGCTTGCTTCATTATTTTAGCCATATAGCTGATGTGTTCTTCGGTTTTACTACTTCCTAAGTTTTTTAAGTTCCAAGTCATAATTTTAACTTGAGCGAACAACAGTAAAGGGGCAAATACAAATAAAAAAACCAGGGTGGTTTTGATACAATTAGGCATGTTAATTACTTTAGATTGGGCGTATTATTGTGTAATATTTAAGGTGATTTGTAAAAAATGAAGTATTTTTACGGTTCGAAATTTTGTTTAGAAAAACGGGGCGAAATTAAGTAAAATCCCTTTAAAAGACTAAAGTTATCATTGTGAAAGTATTTTCTTCCATTGGCGAATTTAAAACCGATAAAAAAGTTGTCGCAACCTTAGGAACCTTTGACGGGGTTCATGTTGGACATCAAATGATTATAAAAAAATTAGTAGATGCTGCTACTATATTGGATGCTGAAAGTTTAGTATTGACCTTCTTTCCTCATCCGCGTATGGTACTCAAGCAGGATCACGGTATTCGCTTATTAAATACACTGGAGGAGAAGCAGGAACTTTTAGCTGATTTGGGATTGCACAACTTAGTCGTGCAAAAATTTGATTTAGATTTTGCCAATTTAAGTGCGGAAGACTTTGTCAAACAAGTATTAGTCGATACGTTTAATATCTCTAAAATCATCATCGGTTATGACCACCGTTTTGGAAAGAATCGAACGGCAGATATTCACGACTTAAAGCGTTTTGGTGCGCGTTATGGATTTGAAGTAGAAGAAATTTCGGCTCAGGAAATTGATCATGTGTCCATTAGTTCTACAAAGATTCGAACCGCTTTAGAAGCTGGGAATATCGCCCTAGCTAATGAGTTTTTAGGACATGAATACTATTTCTCTGGTCGTGTAATTCACGGGAAGAAACTAGGCCGTACGCTTGGTTTTCCAACGGCTAATTTCGAAATATCAGAATCGTATAAAATGATTCCACAAAATGGGATTTACGTGGTTGAATCGGAAATTGATGGAGTAAATGTCAAAGGAATGATGAGTATTGGTATCAATCCTACCTTTGTTGACCATCCCCATACAGTAGAAGTAAATTACCTAGATTGGTCTGGTGATTTATATGATAAGACGCTTAAAGTTCGTATCTTGGATCGCATTAGAGATGAACAAAAATTTAATTCGCTAGAGGCGCTTGTCGAACAACTGAAAATGGATGAACAAGCGACGCGAGCATATTTTAACCGCTATGTGGAAAAAAGCCCTTCAACCCATTGATAATGCCCCTTTAATTATTTTCAGAATCTTTTTTGGTTTTCTATTTGCTTGTGAATCCTTTGGAGCAATTGCTACAGGCTGGGTGAGAATCAATCTTGTAGATGTTAAACTTACGTTTTCTCATATTTACATGGATTTCTTACAGCTGCTGGTTGGGCCGCAAATGTATGTGTATTTCTTTGTTATGGGATTAGTTTCACTCGCTGTTATGTTGGGCTATCGCTATAAGTGGACGATGCCGCTATTGACGCTCCTTTGGGCGGGTGCCTATTACTTACAAAAAACATCGTATAACAACCATTACTATCTGTTGTTGATCATTTGTGTATACATGTGCTTCTTGCCTGCGGCTTCGTATAAATCACTAGATGTAAAAGCGAATCGCGTCAAAGAAGAACTGTCCATGCCCCTGTATTTTAATTGGATTTTTATTTTCCAAGTGAGTGTGCTCTACATTTATGGCACAATTGCTAAGTTTTATCCTGATTGGCTTGATGGTACGTTTACTGAAATTATGTACCAATCAGCGAATATTCCCGATGGTTTTAAAAATGTATTTACTCAAAAAGAGTTTTACCTGATTATTGCCTATTTGGGTATTATTTTCGATGGATTGATCGTGCCTGCTTTGCTGTGGAAACGCACGCGTACTTTGGCGTTGGTCGCCTCTTTTATCTTCCATTTGTTTAATTCAGCGACTTTGCACATTGGAATATTTCCTTATTTTGCTCTGACATTTGCCTTGTTTTTCTATCCGTCGGATCAAATTAGACGTATTTTCTTGAAAAAGAAAGCTGCAGTTGAACAAACAGAACCTTTTGCAACCCCTCAGTTAAGTAAACCTGTGTTGGGCTTTTTAGCAGTGTTTATGTTTATTCAATTTGCTTTGCCTTTACGCCAACATTTTATCGAAGGAGATATCTTGTGGACCGATGAAGCACATCGTTTAAGTTGGCGCATGATGTTGCGTTCTAGAGGGGGCTATACCACCTTTATCGTTGAAAATAAAAAGACAGGTGAACGCAGCTTTTATAATTCGCAAAACGTCTTGAGCGATAAACAAGACACCCGATTGAATACCTCGGATATGATCTGGCAAATGGCACAATACATCAAAAAAGAATATGCAGACCTCGGGATAGACGTCGCTGTTTATGCGGATAGCTGGGTGTCAATTAACGGTAGAGCCTATAGTCAATATATCGACCCTACAGTTGATTTAGCGAATGAGTCTTGGAATTATTTCGGTCATAGTACGTGGATCTTGCCTAAACCTTTTTAGGGGTGAGTGGAAAGTGGTGAATGGAGAGTGGAGAGTGGTGAACGTCCCTAAATATGGTTGACCGTTTTTAAACATTAACTTCATTATTAAATATAGTAATAAATGGTTT